>JACQIV010000014.1 GCA_016198325.1 Candidatus Curtissbacteria bacterium | reverse complement strand
GCCTTTAGTTGCCTGGCTGCTCCTGAATTTCAAAGACACTCTCTATTATCCGTATGGCGGTTCTTCAACGGAAAACAAAGATGTAATGGCTTCAAATTTAATTGCCTGGGACGCAATTAGACTAGGCAAAAAAATGGGGCTTAAATTTTTTGATATGTGGGGGGCACTTGAACCGGACGCAAATGAAAAGAATCCATGGTTTGGTTTTCATAGGTTTAAAGCGGGATACGGCCCGGCACATGTTGAGTACATTGGAACTTATGACCTGGTTTTGAAACCCTCTATGTACAATCTATTGAATGTAGGAGAAAAATTGAGATGGCTCGTTTTGAGGGCAAGTAGAAGGTGAATTAGTCTCTCAATTTTGATTAATTGGCTGGAATTTGCCCATATCTCTTATTGCATCCGGCAAACTGAACGGTTCCGATATCTGAATTTGACCATCTTCTTCCACGTCAAAGAACTGAACCTCTCCCTTGAAAGGATCTGTGACGGATAATTTCTGAGTTGTTACAAATACACCCGATTCATTTTTGTATAGGTGTTGGTTTTTAAAATCTTCATAGTAAATTCCTCCGGTAAACACTAAGGTCCTTTCTCTGCTCTCATAATCAACAAAAAACCTGACTTTGGCAAATTGTTTTTCATCTTCCGGTCCAATTCCTTCGAATGCGACTTGGGGCTGGGTTACTTGGGTTGCATATACCAGTTCACCGCGAAAGAAATGGAATGACTGCTCGGGGACCTGGGAATCTTCATCCTCTACTGTAAACATAACCAGTTGTGAATATCTTGTATTCAGGCCCCGGTAAGTGCCGATTTTAATAATCCCGACAGATTCCGTTTTATTCAGGTCCTCGTCCTTAACTAAGTGAAAAATATCCAGCGGTTGAAGAAAATTATCCACGGCTGCGCCTTCGTATGATAAAAAGTAATCATATTTAGAAACATCCTGCGCATTTATCGCGATAGGCACTGATGTTAGTTTAATCTGCGCCGTCATCAGGGCATCTGCAATACCGGCTTGAATGAGGTCTTCCCAGTATGAATTTACGGAAGAGCCGGCCTCGTGCATTGCCTCCTGGGTTTTATGAAATAAGATGCGGTGTTGGGGTTCTTCTCTAAAAGGAAGGCCAAGAGTTTCAACTGTCGCTTCCGGTGTCATAAAGCGGGCAGCTTATTGGAAATTTTGAACCAAATGCTGCAGGAAAGTCAACAATTAGTATAAGTGGATACAAAGAATTAAAGATTTCTTTAGTAGCTAAGCCTAATTTTAGTTTATATTTTGCTAATATGGATGTTAGGTTTATTTTCTGGTCTTAGAGTAATATTAATTTAAAAAGTATTGATATACCCCGTTTTCTTCTTTTTCGGCTTTTTTGTTGGGGAATGGGTTTGTGTTGACGACAACCCGGGTTCCTTTTCTGGCGTTTTCAAAGATGAATTTTTCCATTTTTGGCATGGTTTTTCGGAGTGTATATACAAAAATTACGTCCGCAACTTTTAAGTCTGCCCGCCACAGGCTTTTTTTGAAAACTTCGACGTGACTGGCAAGCCCTTCGAGTTTCGTATGGATAATGCTTGCTGCAATTAGGAATGGATTAATTTCGTAACCAATCGCGAAGGCGCCCCGTTTTGCAGATTCAATCAATAACCGGCCGTCGCCGCTACCTAAATCCACAACCGTTTCACCTTCTTTAATTTTGGCAAATTTCATAATAGTATCCATTTTCTTTTTTTGGGTTCCAACATAGGGAAGTTCCAAAAAAAGGTCAATTATCATAAAGACCGTTAAAATTATGGCGAATAGTAAAAGGAGAAAAATTAACAGATATGCAAGGCCGAGGATAAATGGCATTCCTTCTACATTATAGTAAACACCTTGTTTAGGTGACCTTAGCTAAGGAAAAGGGGCAGATAGTGTTAAGTTCGCTATCGCTCACGTAATTCAATCTCAGGATATTTTTGATAATGAAAATGGACAGATTGAATTATAGGCGCAGTAAACACAGGCCGGTTCGCGGCCGAAGTATTTAGGGTTTGCCTTGAATGAATCGTTTTTAATATCGCGGGTGATATTTTCTGCTGTTCCTACTATTAATTTTTCGGTTTTTTCGATATCCTTTTTTGTCGGAGTGTAGCCGCCTTCAATACCGTTTTCCAGAAAGTGTAAAAGGACTTTTCCCGGCATAATTCTATAATTTTTAAAGTAAGCCAGAGCATAGACTGCCAGTTGCGTTGATTCTTCGGCCTGGGCATCTGCCCTTTCCTGATTAATGTTTTCGGAAGATTTGTAATCGATAATAGTAACTTTTGAGCCCGGTTTTACGTCCAGCCGGTCGTAACGGCCAACTACCATAACTCCTTCGAGGGAAAATTTAAACGAAGATTCAATAAGACCCGGTATGTCTTTATTATTAGTTTCCCTTTTATAAAAGGCTTCCATAGCAAGCTTCCCCTGCATTTTTCTTTTTTCCTCGTGTTCCTGAGTTAAAAATCCCTCAGAATCCCAGGCATTTTCAAAAACCTCTAGGGTTTGAGGAAGGGTGAGCATGTTACCGCTTTTCTTTGACCTTAAAAATGCGGCAACTGCCAAATGGAGTGCAGACCCATAAATGATCGCGTGATGTCTTAGGATTGGAACCCTAAGCAGGTGGACATAGCGGTATTTGAAAGCGCAGGTAAGGTAGTCATCGATCGAACCTTGGGTGAGCTTGAGAACATCAACGTCGAAAAGTACAGTTTGGGTTGTTCTTAACGCGACGGGCGCAAATTTTTCTATCTTCTGGTGAGGTGATGCTTTTGTAACCGTGCCGGCAATTTGCGGTTTATCCAGCGCTTCCAGTACAAACGGTGAAACTTTTTTAAGCCTTTTGCCCCCTACATCTTTTGAAAAGGAAAAATAGAGGAGATCTTTTGCGCGGGTTGCACCAACATAAAAAAGCCGCCGTTCTTCTTGTATGTGCCAGTCTCCGGAAGGCAAGGTTTCTTTAATGATCTGCTCCGGGACTTCGATGGCTTCAGTCCTTGAGCGAGTCGGGAAATTGTCGGATGTAAGATTTACCAGAAAAACGACGGGAAATTCCAGACCTTTTGCCTGATGAACAGTCATGACGTTGACCGCATCGACGTTAGGGTCAAATTCAACAGTTGCCGGGTCGTCACCGGCAGACCGTAGGGCTTGTAAATAATCGACAAACTGGATAACTGTTTCTACCTTGGCAACAGTTTCGAACTGTTTAATTTTGTCGAAGAATTTGGCGATGTTCTGGGTTTTTACCTGGGCATCAACCGTATCTATTTTTGTCAGTGTATTTAAATAATCGGTCCTTTTTAGGAAATCGTACAGGACTCTTCCGACTTTTTCGCGTCTTGAAAGATTAATCGCTTCATCAAGGTCGATGAGAACTTTTTTTATAATTTCCCCGGCTTCTTTTGATAACCCCAGTTCTTCCAAGGAAGGCCCTTTTGGATTTTTTAATACATAGTAGAGTGAGCGGGTTTTTCGTTTGGCAAAGGATAAGAGTTTGATCGCTTCCTGAGGAGGCATCTGGTAGATATCCGAGATGATTAAGTTATAAAGGTTAATACTGTCTTCGAAATTGGAAATGGCATTCAAAAAGGAAATGAGAACGCCGACTTCTTCCTGTTGGTATAGTCCGGACGATCCGATAAATTTGTGGGGAATGTCTTTCATATTGAGACTTCTTAAGAAAAAATCTGCCGAGGCATTGGCACGGACCAGAATGGCAAAGTCGCGGTAGGAGTAACCTTTGACTTTCTTTTTCATGAGTTTTTCTATTTCTTCGACAACCGCATCTGCTTCCTCGGATATAGTTTCTGTGAAAATTTCCTGAGGGGGCATACCCTGGCCTCTTTGAGATTTAAGTCTTTTGTCGATTTTATTTTGGACTTCCAGCCGGTTGGGATTGTTATTTGTGATCAGGCGGTAAGCGCTGTTTAGGATTGACTGGTTCGTGCGGTAATTTTCTGTAAGGACTACCTGTTTGGCTTTGGGAAAGTCCTTTGCAAATTCAAGGATATTTGAAATTGCCGCACCCCGGAACTTGTAAATTGACTGGTCGTCGTCACCGACTACACAGATATTTTGGTGTGACACGGCAAGTAATTTAACCAACTCGTTTTGGGCAAAGTTAGTGTCCTGGTATTCGTCGACAAGAATATATTTGAATTGTTTCCGGTAGTTTTTGAGAACTCTTTCCCGGGTTCTTAGAAGTTTAAGTGTTTTGACAACCTGGTCGCCAAAATCGATAACTCCCGCTTCCGATTTAAATTTTTCATAGTCTTGATAAGCTCCGGCAAGCTCTTCTATCCGGTTTGCTTCCTGTTTATCGCTTCCCTCTTTCTGTTGGTTTTTAGCAAACCTGGAAAATTCCTCGGGACTAATATCTTCGTCTTTAAGTCTTGAGAGAAACGAGAGCATGGCGGAAATAAATTTGTTGGGGTTTGAAAGCGGGCGGTAATAGTCTAAGTTAAAACGGAATAAATTTTGCTGGAAAAAAAGGACTTGCTGTGGGCGGGAAAGCACTTTAAAATCGGGAGGAAGGTTAATGTCGAGTGCGTTGTCGCGGAGCAGGCGGTCGCCGAATGCATGAAAAGTGTGTATCCAAGTATCGATATATCCGTAGGGAACCAAAGCATCTACCCTTTCCTCCATCTCCTGAGAGGCTTTATCTGTAAAAGTAAGCGCTAAAATTTCGGCTGGCTTGGCTAGTTTTTTTTCGATAATATAGGCGATTCTTCTGGTTATTACGGTGGTTTTACCGGTTCCAGCACCGGCGATTATTAAAAGCGGGCCTTCGGTGGTTGTTACTGCTTCTTTTTGTTTGGGGTTCAGGTCTTTAAGGATGGTTGACACGGCCTTATTTTAACATTAGTCTGAATTAGGGGTTTAACCCCTAATTATGCCTTCTAAATACGTCGTTCGAGAGTATGAGGAAAATGCCTATTATCATGTATTCAATAGAGGCGTCGAAAAAAGAAAGATTTTTCTAGACGAAAAGGATTACAAAATTTTTATCTACTATTTGTTTATATATCTTTATCCCTTAGAAAGAGTTCTTACTAAATATCCGCGTCTACCAATAAGGCTTCATAATAAAAATCTTTCAAAGGAAGCTGCTTTGGTTAGTTATTGCCTGATGCCAAACCACTTTCATCTCCTTTTAAAACAAACAACTAAGAGCGGTATTTCTAAGTTTTTGAAACAGATCACCAATGCTTATACAGAATACTTCAATAAAAAATATGTAAGGTCGGGAAGCTTAATGCAGGGACCTTTTAAGGCTGTAAGAATAAAGAATGACGAACAACTGATTCATATAACAAGATATATTCATTTGAACCCATATGTAGCTGGTTTAACTGAAGACCTGGATTCATACCAATGGTCATCTTATAAAGATTTTATTTTCAAGTCTGACGAAACTTTTTGCGAAACTACTGTTATTACTGATTTTTTCCCTTCTAGGACTGAATATAAAAAATTCATACACGATCATGCTGATTATGCGGGGGGATTGAAAAAAATAGACAATCTCATTATTGATTGAATATGACCATTAGGGGTTTAACCCCTAATGGTCTTTATTTGTATTGGGTATTGGGTTTTTAGAAAAATCATTGTTCTGTAACATTTTTGGATTTTATCCGTTTTAATTTTTGAAGATGAAAAAACTGCTACTGTTTTTTGTAATTCTTTTTCTCCTTATAGGAACCACTCCAGCCTTTGCAAAATCCGAAAACAAAAATAAATCACAGTTCGAATTTAAACTGAATAGTAATTCCAGCCAGGGCAATTTAGAGGCAAAAAGCAAAATTAAAATTGAAAATGAACACGAGGATGAAAACGAGGAGGAGGATGAAGACCATGAGGATAATAATGCGAGGGGTGCTAATAAGGGGAAATTTCAATTTAAATTCAAAGGAAGTTTTCCCTTTTTAGGAAGTCCATTTCCTTCCGGATTCCCTTTTGCATCACCAAATGCTTCGCCATCTGCTAGTGCAGACCCGAGTGCCAGTCCAAGCGGAAGCCCGGATGCTTCAGCTTCGCCTGAAGCCTCACCGACATCGAGTCCGTCACCCACAGTTTCCGGTAATGTCAAAGTCAAAATAAAAGCTTCAGGGCCGATTGACCAAGTTATTTCATTTTTAGGTAGTGTTCTGGGATTTCTTCAAGACCTTGCGGGAAACGTAACGAACCCTTCACCATCACCAACACCGACACCTGTTGCTTCACCCGGTGCATCACCGGACGCAAGTACCAGCCCTTCACCGGTGGTTAGTCCATCGCCTTCGCCTGACGTATCACCAACACCGTCTGCAAGTCCGGAAGTTTTGCCTGAACCATCCGTTTCCCCTACACCATCACCTTCCGCATCGCCCGAGCCATTATCTGGAAATGTAAATGTTCAGGTTAAAACAAACGGACCAATTGACCAGGCAATCATCTTTATCGGACAAGTGCTTGCATTTTTACAAAATTTGGTTAGTTAGTGGCCAACTTTGCGGTCGGCTGTTCCCCTCGCCAAATTCTCTGTCGAGGGGATTTTTTATAACCGAGCCGGAATTGCGGCTATTTACCCATAATAAAATTAACAACCATTAAAAAGGGGTCTGTAGAGAAAAACTGCAAAATTTTCTTTAGAATTTATGATTATTCTTGCGTTTGGGAAACTTCTCTTTGAACTAAGTTTAACACCTCAAGATGGTTCGATATTTCTTCAAATTCAGCGTCCATACCACTTCCAGAAACCCGATTGTCAGACAATCTAAGGCGTCTCTTTTCGGAAGTAAATCTTTCGCCTTTGCCCTTTCCTTCTTTAAATGTTCCCAGCCAATAATCCATTCCCTCGACTGCTATCCAGACAGATTTTGCTTTATCTAAATTAGTACCGGCCAACACAGTCACTGTAATGGGTGGTTCAGCAAAATTAATGGTGTGAAGAATTGATGAATATTTGAATAAACCTTGACGATAAGGGACTCCCCTTTCTTGAAGTAAATCTATCGCAACAGTAAAGAGTTGCTTGGTGAAGAATCCCTTCTGTTCTTCTTTGCGCAATTTTTCTCTGGCAGCTTCAATAAAGTGTGACATTTTGCACTCTTATACTATAAGACTCATTTTTAGTCAAGGGCACAAGGCTTTGGCTTGCTTCAATCGTACACTTTGAGTTTCAGGAGGATAAATAGCATTACCTTTAAGTTTTCAATCTTTTGGTGGCTTTTTCTTCTATCGTCTGGACCGTTGAAATTTTTGAGGAAAGGCGTGCATAGCGGGTGTTGACGTCGTCGCTTGATGCTGCGGCGTTTTTTATATGTTTGGTGAGGATGGAGAGGCTTGATCCGAACTTGGTGGTTTCGTCGCCGATTTCACGAAGGGCCGCCAATATCTGGCCTGCCTGTTTTTCGATTCTTGAACCTTCCAGCGACATGATTATTGCGCGCAGATAAGCATAAAGCGTGTTTGGGGAAACAGGGCGGACGCGTTTTGTATAGGCATATTCGTCGAGTTCCGGATTATTGGTGAGGATATCGTAATAGATAGGTTCACTTGGAATGTACATGAGGGCAAAATCGAGGGTTCCTTCCTGTGGGCGGATATATTTGTTGGAAATTGCATCGATGTGTTTTTTGACGTCCGAAACAAATGATTTGCGATGTTGCGCTTGCTCTTGTTCGTCTTTTGCTTTTGTCATCTTCCTAAAATTTTCCATAGGGAATTTGGCGTCTATCGGAATGATTCCCTGTTCGAGTTTTAAGGCGGCATCGACTATTTCTCCGCTCTTAAAAGCGTATTGAAGATGAAAGTTTTGCTTTGGGAGAGATTGCGAAAGCAAATCTTTGAGGATGGACTCCCCTATTTGGCCCCGAAGTTTTGGCGAGCGCAGGAATTCCTGTAGATCTTTCATTGACCTTCCCAGTTCCGTCATTTCGCCTACAGATTTTGAAACGCCTGATATCACCTGCGCGGCACGGTCTAAACGTTCATTGATAGCTTTGGTTTGCCTTACCATGGAATCGGTGGTTTTATCCATGGAACCGCGCATGTCGGAGACGAGTTGTGTAAGGAGTTTTGTGGTTTCGTCTTTAGATTTTGTATCTGTTAGTTTTTTAATCTGAAGATAGAAGACAACAAGCGCAGTAATAATGATAACACCGATTGAGAGTTGGAGTAGCTGTGGATCCATTTTGGGGAATTATATCAGTAAATTAATTTAAATGAGGACGGTCCTTATGTGGAAGACAAGGACCGTCCTCTCTACTATGATTAAGTTATGCAGAAGTTTTTGCCTTTTACATTCTTATTGACTATTGCTTCTATTTTTGGAATTTTGTGGATTGTATTTGAAGTCGATCCGGAAACTAACCCCTGGCGCTATTTTACGCTTTTTGTTTTTTTGGTTTTTATCTTTTTTTTCTGCTTTTTGGGAACTGTTTTGTATTTTTTGAGGACAAGGTTCTATAAAAAGTATGACCGCGATTGGTATTTTAAGACTTCTTTTAAGATGTCGTTTTTTGTGGCATTTTTTTTGGCTTTATTTGCCGTACTTGGAGTTCTTAAATTAATCACGCTAATTAATGTTAGCCTTGCGCTTTTGGTGGTCGTTATTTTTGCTTTTTATAGTTATTTGGGAAAGAGAAGTTGATGAAAATTAACCTAATTTACCTAATTTCTAATTGATCTAAATAATTTTCAAATTTTGTGAAATTGATTAGAAATTAGAGCAATTTGGATTTAGAAAATTTACTCCGATAGGAGTATTATACCTTCGCGCCAGCCGCCAGGGTCTTTTACTATTTTTCCGTCTTTTTGGTAGATGTGGGTGGTAATGGCGACTGCTTTGTTTTGATATTCGTTAGGGATCTGCCAGTCAAGCTTAAACGGCGAGCCAGTGTCTTCACCAACCATCTGCCACTTACCGTCCGCATAGCTTTTTATCCAAAATTGGACTTTTTGGGCGTCAGTTGGACTGTCTACGGAAAGCTCAAGAGGCAAGTTTCCCGACCTGATGATATCTCCGGCATTCGGTGAAATAATCCTTCCTCCCGGTGAATTTGTTTGTTGGTTTTGGTCACCTTGGGCTTTTTGCCGAAAAAGAGGCCGCGCGATTAAAAAAACGATTACAAGCACAAAAACTACAACAGCGACAACACCGAAGGGGTTTACCGGCCAGCCTTTTTCGCCTTTTTCTATCGGTCCCCGTTTTTCTTCCATTTAGCAAGTAATTATAAGGTACTTTGCCAAGTTTTGCTTTTCGCCTTTTCAGTATTATTCATACACGGCTCAAAGCGCAACTTTTGGCAGACTGCGGCCTTTTTGGCCTAGTGTCAAATTGAGGCTAAGTGAGATAGAATGTGAACATTATTTGAAGGCAAGAAAATGGCAAAAAGGGATTATTTTTCGACCGTAATTGGCTTCTTTTTTTCTATAATCGTCGGATTCTTAACCTGGTTTATCAGGCTTGTCACCTTTTTTGGTGATATTACTATATGGATCCTTAGACACTTTTTTATCAGCCTCTACTTTGTTTTAAAGAGGCTAAATCTGGACCTGAAAAAAAGAGCGCCAAGAATCTCTTCTAAAATTAGTTCGCTAATCCACCATCCAATTGTCCACCAAGATAAAAGTTTTAAATTCGGCCTTGTAACTATCGCATTTATTATTATTGGTATCTGGTACTTTACTAAAGATTTGCCGAGCCCCAGAGCGCTTGAAGAAAGGCAGGTCCCCCAAACCACAAAGATTTACGACAGAAACGGAAAGCTTCTTTATAACGTTTATACCGATGAAAATAGGACGATTGTCCCGCTTTCGGAAGTCCCGGATACTCTTGAAAAGGCAACGATTGCTATCGAGGACAAAGATTTTTACAAACACAAGGGGTTTGATATATACGGAATTATAAGGGCAGCGGAGAGTACGGTTTTTAAAGGTAATTTACAGGGAGGTTCGACTATTACCCAACAACTTGTAAAAAGCGCGTTTTTAACGCCGGAGCGAACGATAAACAGAAAAGTTAAGGAGCTATACCTGGCATTCAGGGTGGAAATGGCCTTTTCCAAGAATGAGATACTTGAGATGTATTTAAACCAAGTCCCATATGGAGGGACAGCATGGGGAGCATCTGCTGCGGCAGAACAATACTTCGGGAAAAAAGTTGAAGATTTATCGCTTGGAGAAGCGGCATTACTTGCCGGTTTGCCACAGGCGCCAAGTTATTTTTCTCCGTTTTCCGGGAACCCTCAAAGGGCAAAGGATAGACAACTGGCTGTGTTGAGAAGAATGGTTGAGGATGGATATATTTCACAGGAGGAGGCAAATGCAGGGGCGGGCGAAGAGTTAAAATTTAAGTCCGCAGCTACAGATATAAAGGCGCCCCATTTTGTGATGTATGTGCGGGAATATCTGGCCGGAAAATATGGTGAGACTGTGGCAGCTCAGGGTGGTTTGAAGGTAACAACAACTATTGATTTGGATCTTCAGGAGAAAAGCGAATCGATTGTCCGCGAAAATATCGAAAAATTAAAACCGCTCAGGGTCGGTAACGGGGCGGCACTAGTTACCAAGCCAAAAAGCGGAGAAATACTGGCAATGGTCGGCTCCCGTGATTTTTTCAATGTAGACGAGGACGGAAACGTTAATGTGACGGTTGCACAGAGACAACCGGGTTCTTCGATTAAACCTATAAATTATGGCCTTGCCCTGGACCGAAAATTAATAACACCGGCGACAATTATTATCGATGTTGCAACAACTTTTTCTGGCGGACCAAGCCCGTACAGGCCTGTTAACTATGACGGCAAATATCACGGTCCGGTGACTGTCCGTAACGCCCTTGGTAATTCTTACAACATCCCTGCTGTTAAAGTCTTGGCACTAAACGGTGTAGATGAAATGGTCAAGAAAGCAAGCGAGATGGGAATAAATTCCCTGACCGACCCTTCCAGATACGGTCTTTCGCTGACTCTTGGTGGAGGAGAGGTCAAAATGACAGAGATGGCTACCGCTTTCGGGGTCTTTGCAAACCAGGGAGAAAGAATTGACCTTGTTCCTGTTCTGAAAGTTGAAGATTCGAGGGGGAAAATACTGGAGGAATTCAAACAAAAAAGCGGCAAGCGCGTACTTTCTACGGAAGCATCTTTTCTAATTTCTTCGATTCTTTCCGACAATGGGGCAAGATCATCGGCATTCGGACCGGCTTCGCTTCTAAATATAAAGGGTAAAACCGTGGCAGTTAAAACCGGAACGACCGATGACAAGCGGGATAACTGGACGATCGGATACACGCCAAGCTATTTAGTGGCAACTTGGGTAGGGAATAATGACAACACTCCGATGCACCCTTCTTTGTCTTCAGGCGTAACAGGAGCAGCGCCTATTTGGAATGCGGTAATGGCCGAAGTCTTACGCGACAAAGTTAACGAAGCGTTTAAGGTACCTTCCGGAGTCGTAGCCAGAGAAGTTTGTTCAACAACAGGGGGAGCCAAAAGCGAAAAATGCTCAAACAGAACCGAATATTTCATCGCCGGGACAGAGCCGAAGAAAGATAGTTTTGCCAAAGCAAAGGTCTGGATAGACAAGACAACGGGCCAAGTAGTTGAACCGGGTTCGCCAAATGCGGAAGAACAGGAACAGATTGTCGTGCAGGACCCTTATTCCAAAAAAGATTTCTGCGCTTCCTGCCCACAGCTTTTCCCTTCGCCGTCGCCAAGCCCTTCTTCTCCTCCACTGCCACAGGGCGGGCTGCCAAATGAAATAAAAATAGAAAATAGTAATAAAAACGAACAGAAACAGGAAAAAAACGACAACTGATATTGTCCGAGTTTATTGAGATTCGAATTTAAATATATAATTCCCATATGGCTAAAAAAGTTTATTTAACGACGGCTATACCTTACGTCAATGCGGCTCCGCATATTGGTTTTGCGTTGGAGGCGGTCATGAGCGATTGTTACGTCAGGTACCAGAGATTATTGGGGAACGATGTTTACTTTTCTTCCGGGGCGGACGAAAACTCGCTGAAAAATGTCCAGGCGGCAGAAGCAGAAGGAATTTCCACGAAGGAGCTTGTTGACAGAAATGCGAAATTGTTTGAGGATTTAAAACCTGCCCTCAATTTGACATGGGACGTTTTTAACAGGACGTCCGATGCACGCCATATAAAGGGAGCCCAGAAATTATGGTCGTTGTGTAAAAAAGAAGACATTTACAAGAAAAACTATAAAGGGCTTTATTGTGTGGGTTGTGAGGCTTTTTATACACCTTTAGAGATAAAAGACGGGAAGTGTCCGGATGGCCATACAAACATAGACAAAGTCGAAGAGGAAAATTATTTTTTTAAGCTTAGTAACTATCAAGAATTCCTGAGAGAATTAATTAAAAAAGACAGTTTAAAAATAATTCCCCAGACAAGGAAAAAAGAGGTTCTCGCCTTTATTGAAGGCGGGCTGGAAGATTTTAGTATTTCCCGGTCAGTCGAAAGAGCAAGGGGTTGGGGAGTTCCGGTACCCGGGGACGATTCACAGGTGATGTACGTCTGGTTTGATGCATTGGTCACTTATTTGACAGCTTTGGGTTTTGCACGTGAAGAGAAACTTTTTGGTAAGTTTTGGACAACTAACCCAAATAGGATTCACGTGATTGGAAAGGGTATCATCCGTTTCCATGCTGTTTACTGGATAGCAATGCTCGCTTCTGCCGGAGTCCCCCTGCCTACCTTGGAATTTGTGCATGGTTATATAACAATCGAGGGACAAAAAATTTCCAAAACTCTTGGTAATGTGATCGACCCTTTTGAAATGGTTAAAAAGTACGGCAGTGAAGTTATTCGATACTATTTACTTCGGGAAATCCCTTCGTGGGGAGACGGTGATTTTTCGGAAAAAAGGTTAGTAGAAATTTACAATGGAGAGTTGGCAAACGGACTTGGTAATTTAGTGGCAAGGGTTGCAAGGCTGTGCCAGGAAGTAAGCCTGAAGCTTCCAAAAAAGGGAAAGTATGTATTCTTAAAAGAAGTCTCTGCCAATTTGGATAAATTTAGATTTGACCATGCCGCTTTTGCCATATGGGAGGAAGTTTCGAGGTTGGATAAATTAATAAATGACGAAAAACCATGGGAAAAGGATGGTAAGGCGTTAAAGTCAGTAATAACACCAATTGCCTCTGCAATCCGTGAAATTGCATATAATCTTTCTCCTTTTATGCCCGAAACTTCGGAAAGGATTATGCAGCAGTTTAACGGGGAAATTAAATCGGAAAAACCTTTGTTCCCACGGTTGTGAGTAAAAAAATCAGTGCGAGAAATTGCTATCTTTCTGTCATTCTCGATCTGTCGCCGGGGGCGAACCTTGCCTTTGGCGGGATCAAAAATCCCTTGAGGTTTAGTTCCCGGGGCGAATGTCATATCCCTGCTTTCGCGAGGATGACCGGTGGAGGGAAATATAAATATGCTTATTGACTCCCATGCCCATTTAGATTTCTTACCGGAAGGCAGAACCATTGATGAGATACTTGCTGATTCAAAAAAGGCTGGCGTTGATAAAATCGTTTGCGTTGGCACTTCAATCGAAGCAAGCAAAAAATCCATCGAGGTTGCTGAAAAATACTCCAGGGATGATCTACAAATTTACGCAACGTGTGGAATTCATCCACAGGACGGAAAAGACGAAGTAGGAGAAATGGACTTGTTGCAGTGTATTAAAACATTAAAACAGTTGGCAAGATCGTCAAAGAAGGTTATAGCTGTTGGAGAGTGTGGCCTTGACTACTATTTGGAGGGAGAGAAAAGGGTACCAACAGTCGACAAAGACAAGCAATTTCAAAGAGAATTATTTAAAAAACAGATAGATTTGGCTGTTGGCTTAAATTTACCATTGATAATTCATTGCCGGAATGCGTGGGATGAGATATTTGAAATGATTTCCAATTCTAAAAATTGGCGAGGACAGTCCTCGACTTTAAAAGGGGTTTTTCATTCCTGGACCGGGGGTGTTGAGGCTGCAAAAAAAGTGCTTGAACTTGGATTTTATATTTCTTTTTCGGGAATTGTGACATTTAAAAACGCCCCTTTAGTACAGGAAACAGCAAAGATGGTCACGCTTGAGAGGATGTTGATTGAGACAGATTCGCCCTTTCTTGCACCCGAACCGCACCGAGGTAGCAAAAACGAGCCTAAAAATGTTAAAATAATCGCCGACTTCATAGCAGGCCTCCGTAATGTTTCGCCTATCGACATTTACTCTGCCACGGCTGCTAATGCGAAGAGGTTGTTTAAATTCGAATAGGTTACGAGTTACTTAATCCGAATTTATACGAATAAAAGGAGGATAATAAATTAATATAATGAAGCGGTTTGTTGAAATTATATCAGCAGTTCCACTTGCGAGAGCAACGCTTCTTGCAATGTGGCTCCTTTGATATATTTTTCAACGCAAAAAATATATGATGCGAAGGTTTGTTGAAAAACATGATCCGATAATACACAGGTTCCTGGAAATATTACCAGGGACTTTTTCGTGGACTTTGATTCTCTTCCCGGTTTGGGGTTCTTTCTGGGTTCCCCATTACGTTGCTTATTACATTATCTTCTTTATTATTTTCTGGTTCTATAAAAGTGCCATTATGGCTTTTTCGGCTATACTTTCCCATCTGAAGTTAAATGCTGCCCAAAAATATGACTGGCTTGCAGATGCAAAAAAACTTAAGGATTTTGTTAAGGTTCATCATTTAGTCCTGATTCCGACTTATAAGGAACCGCTTCATGTTCTGGAACGGGGGCTTGATTCACTAGTTCGGCAAGATTTTCCAAAAAAGAGAATTTCTATTTGTGTCGCTTTTGAAGCACGCGAAGGAAAAGACGCCAGAGACAAAGCCGCAGCGATCAGAAAAAAATACGGCCAACATTTCGGCAATCTTTTTTTTACGTTTCATCCCGACATTGCCCATGAAGTAAAAGGTAAATCTTCCAATGAGGCATATGCCGGAAAAATTGCAAAAAAGTTTTTGATAGATAAAAAGAAGCTGGATATCAACTTTATGACGGTTACCTCCAAAGATGCCGACGGGCAGCTTCACGAAAAATATCTTTCATGCTTGACCTTTAAATTTCTTTCCAAGGGAGAAAAAAGGTATCTGCTATTTTGGCAGCCTATAATTCTTTTTTACACAAATATTTGGAAAGTACCCGCGCCAATTAGAGTTATGAATTCACTCGGCTCTGTTTGGCAGACAGCACAAAATTCGAGGACTGACAGACTTGTAAATTATTCGATGTATTCACTTTCCATGAAGCTCCTTCATGAGGTCGGTTACTGGGATGTCGATGTAATTCCGGAAGATTACCGGATTTTCTTCAAAAGTTTTTTCGCAAAAGACGGTTTAGTCGATGTTGACCCGGTGTTTTTACCGGCCAATGCGGATGCAGCTGAATCGACAACGTATATTAAATCCTTAATTAATTTTTATGAGCAGGAAAGACGTTGGGCCTGGGGAGTTTCGGACGATGCTTACATTATTAAAAAGTGGCTGACACACACGCATATTCCTTTCTGGAGAAGGACAATCCGGGTTTTTAAAGTAATCGAGGACCATTTTCTTTGGCCGGTTAACTGGTTTGCGATAACTCTTGGGGCAACTATCCCGACACTTCTGAACCCAGCTTTTGCCCAAACGGTGATGGGCCAGAATTTGCCAAGGGTATCTTTTGGGATTTTGACCACCTGCTGGATATTTTTGGCAGTTATCATTGTTATTGACTGGAGACAGAGGCCAAAAAGAAGCGAACATGCAACTTTCGTTAAAAAAGTCCTGACCCCATTTGAGTATATTTTGATGCCTGTTATTACTTTCCTGTTTACCGCTTTACCGGGAATCGACGCGCATACAAGGCTGATGCTTGGAAAATATTTGGAGTATAGAGTAACTGAGAAAGTTTAGATTTATGGAAGTCACTCTTTCTGCGAATAGAGTGACGGAAAAGGTATAAATTATTGTTTTTCTTCCAAACCTCGACTTGACACTGTAATTTTCACTTGCTACCCTTTTGATTCCTTTAGTTGCGGAAAGAAATTTTACCTAATGTTACCTTCCCTGCCAGAAATAAACTACGCACGGCCTGAAGGCCGTGGTATTTTGATCCTTCGCTTCGCGAGATTCACTCTCATCCCCGGTATGAATGCCGGGGTTTTCTCGCTCGGAATAATCCGGAAAAACTTACGGAGAAAATACACTTGGCTTTTGACCTCTGTGATCCTAGTTTGCGGGATCTTTTTTTTAGGTTTTGTAGTTGTTTCAAGACCATCGTTTATCGCTAAATTTTTACCGCCGGTTGCTGCTTCTGCCGTGCCAAAACAGGAAGTATTTGGTTTCGCTCCTTACTGGACGCTTTCCAAAATGGACAATGTTGATTGGGATACTTTAACTACGTTTGCCTATTTTTCCCTGCCGGTTTTTGCTGACGGTTCTATTGATAGGACTTCTTATGAATGGGGAGTTTTTGAAAGCCCGAAGCTCGCCAATTTATTTGAAAAAGCCAAGTCACATGATGTTCGCAGGGTAGTAACGCTCACTCAGATGGAGCCTTACGATATTAGGTTATTTTTATACGACGAAGAAGCCTGGGAAAATACGACAGCGGAGACGATTGCAATCTTGAATAACCGCGAGCTGGACGGGGTCAATATCGATTTTGAATTCATGCCTTCCGATGATTATTTAAGAAGCCGCTTTTCCAAATTTATTGCTTACTTTTCGGAAAGAGTGGAGGCAGAGACAAAACAAAATCCTTATATTACCGTTTCCGTAATCGCATCTTCTGCAAAAGATAACAAAATTTATGATCTTGGGTTTTTGGCAAAACACACTGACGGGATTTTTATGATGGCTTATGACTTTTACTATCCGGGTTCGGAAAAAATCGGACCGAGCGCGCCGTTTTACGGGTATAACAACGGCAAGGGACCTTTTTGGTACGACGTTTCGACGGCGGTAGACGATTTTCTTAAGGTAGCACCTGCCGACAAAATCATCATGGGAGTTCCTTATTACGGCTGGAATTACCCTTCCGTTGACCCGCAACCTAAGGCTGACCGGTCATGGGGAAGTTCTTTTGCAACAACCCAGGAAAAAGTTAATAGTAACCAACTTCTGATGACTACTCCACTCGGGGGCTGGGACGATGATGCAAAAGTTTCTTGGCGTGGTTATTGGGACGAGACTGGCTGGCATGTTGTTTATATGGAAGATAAAAAATCGCTTTCCCTAAAGTACGATTTTGCCAAGGAGAAAAACCTGGCGGGTGTCGGAATATGGGCGTTGGGATTTGATGAAGGGGAAAAAAGCTTTTGGGAAACTCTTTCTGAAAAATTTCCGGGAGAAAACAGGATAAACCTCGCAGATGCTAAGACTCACTAAAATGCGGCAGAACTTTAAATTTGAGGGTAGTATTTTTTTAAATTTTGAAAAGAGGCTTGTTTTTATAGCTTTGGCTTTTGTTCTTTCTTTTGCGGTTTTCAGGCAGATAAACAGCCAGGATAATTCTATCCTTTCACCGGTTCCAATAAACAAGAGGGAGGCGTTTTTTGATGCTAAAAAGAAGCTCACCGGGAATGATTATTGGCAGCCGCAAGGCGCGGGAAGCAGTGAAAATGTTGAAAATTTACCCCAAATCCGTGCGGGTGCTGTAATTGACGAAGATTCCGGCAAAGTCCTTTGGTCCAGCAATCTCAATGAAAAAATTGCACCTGCTTCGCTTTCCAAGCTGGCAACAGTTATCACTGCCCTTGATTTGGCTTCCGAAAATGAATTATTGGTGGTATCCAAAAATGCCAGTGAGCAGATACCAACCAAGCTTGGACTTAGAGAAAAGGAGAGATTAACACTTAGTGAAGCGATCGCCGGAGCGATATTAACTTCAGCAAACGACGCGACAGAGGTAATTGCCGATGATTTGGGAAAACGAGCAGGATCCGGAACCACTACTTTCATGCAACTAGTAAACGAAAAACTGAAGAAGATCGGTGCCGCAAACACCCGTCTTGAGACGGCAACCGGTCTGGATTCTGTCAACCACTATTCGACCGTTTACGATCTTGCGATAATTGCCAATGACGCGAAAACAAATTATCCTTTAATTGCAAAGATTGCTGCTTCCGAATATTTGCGGCTTGATGCCAACGCAAACCATAAATTATTTGACCTGCCAAACTGGAATGCACTTCTGGGGACATATCCCGGTGTAGACGGGTTAAAAATCGGTTATACGGAAGAAGCGGGCCACGCTACAATTGTTACAGCAAGCCGTGAGGGCAAAAACCTGATGGCAATTGTTGTGGGAGCAAATTCGATAGAAGATAGGGAAATCGCGGCGGCTGCGCTATTAAATTACGGATTCAGCGGTTTGGGGATCGAACCGTATCCGGTGGAAAATATTGACTTGGTCAAACGCTTTGAGGATTGGCGAAGACAGCTTTCTTACGCCTATTAATTATTTTTTTCCTTTAGCAGCGGATTTACTCTTTTCTTCTGCGTCATCCTCTTTGTCTAAATCCTTTGAAGTCAGAATATTGTAAAAAATAAAGCCGGCAAAGACTGGCATTACAAAAGTGAAACGGGTAGTTGAATCTTTAAAGATTACGAGTATAACGGCAACCGCAACAAGCGCAATAGCACCAGATATTAGGAAATTCCTGTCAATGCCAAATTTTTCGAGGTTTTTCACTTAGAAACAATTCTACAATATTTACAGGAATTGGCAATGGTTAGTTCTGTTCTTTACCCATCATCCCTCAAAGGAATATTTATTCTTGAAAACAATAAACTACGCACGGCCTGAAGGCCGTGGTATTTTGATCCTTCGCTTCGCGAGATTCACTCTCATCCCCGGTATGAATGCCGGGGTTTTCTCGCTCGGAATAAAGTGAGGTTAAATGCCCACGTTCGAGAAAACTTACATTACGAAGGTTAGGGCTTTGCCCTGCCTGTTTGCCCTGCCGGTCCTGCCTATTCTGTGGATGTAATCGTTGTAGGTCGATGGTTCGTCGTAATTAATTACGTGCGATACTGCTTCTATATCCAGTCCACGAGCTGCTATATCTGTAGCAACTAGTACTTGCAGGCGGTCACCTTTGAACTGCGAAAGGGCCCTAATTCGCTGGCTTTGTGATTTGTTGCTATGGATTGAATCAGCAGAAAAACCTTCTTTCCGAAGACTCCGGGACAAACCTTCCACGCCACGTTTTGTGCGGCCGAAAATCAGCACTTTTGAGAATTCTTTTTGCTTTAACATGAAATATAGTTTTTCAAATTTCTCCCAATTGCTATTTACCTTGATAATGTCCTGCTCGACACCCGCTGCCGTTTGACCAACTTTTGTGGAAACCGTAACCGGATCCTTAAGAAAAGTCTGGACAATGGTATTTGCATCGCGGTCGATTGTTGCCGAGAAAAAGAGTGATTGGCGAACTTCGGGAAGGTGCGAAATTATAAACCGGATATCCCTTATGAAACCGATATCCAGCATTCTATCTACTTCGTCCAGAACGACACTTGAGAAGGTTAGTGCATTAACTAGTCCCCTATTTATAAGATCCTTGAGCCTGCCCGGTGTCGCTATTACAAAACCGGGATTTCCGGAAAGCCCCGAAATCTGAGCATTAATATTGGCACCACCTATACAGACCTGGGAAAAAATACCCGTTGATCTTGCAAATGCCTTTAATTCTTCGTCTATCTGCATAGCCAGCTCACGGGTTGGAACAATAATTAAAACTTTTTCGTCTCGTTTATTAAGAACCTTATTAATTAAAGGCACAAGAAAAGCAGCGGTTTTACCAGTGCCGGTGTTTGCTATTCCGATTAAATCGTGCCCTTCGAGAATTATTGGGATTGATTTATCCTGGATCGGCGTCGGAATTTTGTATCCACGCGCTGTGATGTTTTCTTTGAGAATACTTGCGATGTCGAAATCGGAAAAAATGTGGGTGTTTCGGTACTTTTCTTCGGTTTGTACTTCTACATTCTTATTTATGTACTTTTCCGAGTGCGTTTTATAAGATGCTGGGCTGCGACGCGATTGCCTTAAGCCGCGGTATTTATTTTTGAATGAGTGAGGCGAAAAACTTCTTTTCATTTTGTTGTTTGATGTTTTAACTTTCTATTAATTAAATTATGTTTTCTTTTTTCTTCGGACATTTCCCTGCGTTCGCGCATTTCCGTAAACTTTGCGTCTACAATTTCCTGGCATTTTTTATCCGGGCAAATCGTCTGTGTGTAAGTGAGGAGCTTTCCTTTTCCGTCCGCTTTTTCGGACCATTTTTTCAGGAAAATTCTTTTTTTACCACAGCGGATGCAAACGGTTTCCGATGCTATGTCCATAAATTCATCTTTACTTCTTAATGAGAGATTAAATAGGATTTTTGTCTGTAAGGAGATTAGCTTCCCGGGGTAGCAAAAACTTTTAGTCGCTCAACTTAAGTTTGTTAATTCTACCATTTGGTTGGTCTAAAAGCAACTATAGGGTTAGAGGAAACTTGAAGCAATCGCCGTCAAACCGAAAATGGATTGTAAAAAACGACGGTTTATTCGCTATACTTAACTTAATGTTCTCGTTTTCCCAAAATTATCTTACGCGGGGCTTTTGGGGGGATGAGGCGTGGACTTCTCTGATTTCGCAACTCCCCTATTTGCAAATGTTAAAAACGACGGCTGCGGATTTTCATCCGCCGGCTTATTATTCGGTAATTGAAATTGTGTATAAATTTTTCCCTCCAACGGAAATTGTTACCCGTTCGGTTTCCATTATTTTTTATTTTCTGACGTTATTTTTGGTCTGGAAGCTAGCTTCGGAAATAAAAGGCAAAATTTTTGGATTGGTCTCAACTTTAGTTGTTGCTTTGAACCCCATCTTCTTTACTTATGCATATGAAGCCAGAAACTACACAATGTTTGCTTTCACGGCAGTCGGGTCAGTCTATTTTTTGATTAGAATTTCTGAAGGATTCACAAAGCTGAGAGCATTGGGATTTGTCTTATTTTCTACTCTTGGAATTTATACCCACTATTACATGTTTTTTACACTGGCTGCCCAAGGCCTTTACCTGTTGCTTTTAGACAGAAAAATATTCTTTAAGATGTTTGGCCTTTACTTTGTTGTGGCACTTCTATATTTGCCTTGGATCCCTTTTTTATATTCACAAGTGACTTCGGTTAAAGAGAGTTATTGGATTGGGCAAGTTGACGGGCGGACTCATTATGAGGCTCTTTTGAGGATTTTGGGGGGAGAGCACAAAAATATTTTCCGGCCTTTTTTGTTTGGCTTTTCGATAAGCTTATTGACCATTGGGATTATCCAGCACGCCCTCCGACATAAATTCGAAAAACCATATCTTTTAATCTGGCTCTGGGCAACTGTTCCCTTTGTCCTGGCAACCCTTCCGGGATTTAAGGCAGGAAATGTTAGTGTACCGTTCAGGCCGATTTTTTTCTGGCGTTATTTAATCAATGCTTCAATCCCGCTTTCACTGGTTCTTGTCCATACTGCCCAAAGACTTGGAAAATATTTTTATATACCAACAGTTGGCGCGATAATTGGACTTGCTTTGGCTATCGACCTTCTAACATTTTCGCGTTATACGTACGGTTTCAAGCAGGTGTATGAGGAACAGATTGTAGGAAAAGTTGGTAACGAGCCGATTGTTACCGTATTGCCTTCTTTTGCAGAAGCCCTTTATTACAGAAACCGCTTTGGACTTGAAAACGAACTGATAGTATTGCCGGAGGGTCTGGTGCAATTTTCGGGTAAAAGCCTGCTTGACGCGTATGAGGCAAACGGTGTTGTTAAAGTAGACGAAGCACCGGAAAGACGGTATCTGGAACTTAGGCCGGGGCCGAGTTTAGAAGTTAGGTAATAGAGGTTAGGTATTGGTCATTAGAGGTTGGTTATGAAGATAATTCAGGCACTTAAAAAACAATATAAACATCATCACTTGATACTTGCCGGTATTTTGCTTTTGACCTTTGTGCTGCGTTTCCCCTCGCTCTTTGAGCCCTTTTGGTATGGGGATGAGGGCATTTTTGCTGCGGTTGCCAGGAACTTAAACCTTGGCGGTGTTCTTTATGAAACTGCCTGGGATAACAAACCACCAATGATTTACCTGACATACCAGGCTATTTTTGCAACATTCGGGGTTTCGATGTTCTGGCTAAGACTTGTAACGATCGTTGTTGTACTGGGAACAGCTGCGGTCATTTATGAGATAGGGCAGGCAGTTTTGGGAGAAAAACGGGCACTTGTTGCAAGTTTTATCTTCGGCCTTATTACTTCGCTGAGGTTGGTTGAAGGTAATTTAGCATTAACGGAAATATTTATGGTTTTACCGATTACGCTTGCGATGTTAGTAGCGATCAAGCGTAATTTTGACTTACCTTCACTATTTGCTGCCGGATTTTTGTTTGCAATTGCTTCACTTTATAAACAAGTCGGTGCGCTTGAGGCTGTGGCGCTTGGAATTTTTGTTTTTCTGTACTTAAAAAGCATCAAGCAAATTTTTTATTCGGCAATTATGATGGGAGTCGGTTTTGCTATTCCATATGTTGTTACCGTTTTATATTTTGCACCAAAAAAACTTGTTGACGACTATATTTTTGCAGCATACACGTATTACAGGATTTATCTACAGGAGAGTCCAAAGTACGCCATTTTTATAAACGCGGCGAAGTTTATGGCGCCGGCATCGGCAATTTTATACGGACTTTTTAACAAGGTGAGAGGGAAAGTCGAAATCTCCCACTTGTTTTTATTGTGGCTTGGGTTCTCGTTTTTGGGCAGTTATTTTTCGGGGAGGACTTACGGGCATTACCTTATCCAGGCTGCACCTGCTGTTGCGCTGACAATTGCTTCAATAAAGCTACCGGTGAAACTAACGAAGGCAGGGGCTATTTTTGCAATTTTTTTCTTTGTTCCACTTATCTTTTTAACCCAAACTTTGTTCCGTGATTTTTTGTCGGGGGGGCCGTTGAACCAGTTTAAGTACTGGGCAAATTTTCTGGATTATGCCAGGGGAAATAAATCTACTGCTGACTATAATAATTATTTTGACGGAGGGGTAAATTCGATAATGGGAACATTGGACTTTCTAAAGGCAAGTGGTGGTGCCGGCAAAACCGTTTATATTTGGGGAGACTGGCCCTGGTTATATGCGATTGGCGACCTTTGGAATCCAAGCCGTTATGTTACTTCTTTCCATGTATTCGGAGTACCGGACGGTAAGCGCGAAGTGGAGGAAGATTTGCGTGCGAACTTACCGGTTTTTATTATCAAACCCAAAAGCTCAATAGGATATTTTGAGGCTCTTGAGAAAATACTATCTTCCCATTATACTTTTGTGGCTAAAGTTGAAGGCAGTGAGGTTTGGCAAAGGAAATAGTTGGGTAACAAGGATATTAGGATGGAGATCGAGAATTTTTAAATGACTTTTAAGCAACTGGTGTTGGAGCGGGAAAGTTTATCACGGGATAAACTTTTATTTTTGTTGCTTTCAGTTTCGTGTCTATTAATTTTACTTGAAGTCGGCCTAATTCTTGTGAACCTTAAACAGTTTCCGCCGAAAGTCCCCGTATTTTATTCGATGCCCTGGGGAGAAAAAATGCTTGGTGCGCCGATTTTTTTATGGATTTTCCCTTCAATTTCTATTGTTTGTGTTGTTATTAATTTCGCAATCATCTCTTTTTTGTCCGATGAAAATAAATTTTTAAAAAGGTCGCTTGGCGGATCAGCAGCCGTTATTGTTTTTAGCTCTTTCTACGGGTTGTTTAAGATTGTAGAACTATTAATATGACTTTTTTATTAGTCTTTTTGGTTTCTTTTTCTTTTTCTGTTCTTTTTACTCCAATTACGATTTATCTGGCTAAAAAATTCGGTTATGTTGATGACCCTGAAAAACACAAACATCCCGCAGTACTGCATAAAACAATTATTCCAAGAGCAGGGGGGCTTGCTTTATTTTGTTCCTTTTTTTTGGCAGCACTTTTATTTGTCGGGATAAGCGGGCAGTTACTTGGAATTTTTGCAGGCGGTTTAATTTTGGTACTTGCCGGGCTTATTGACGACAGACGCGAATTGAATAAAGGATTAAGGTTGTTTGCTCAAATACTGGCAGCTATAGTAGTTGTCGGGTCCGGTGTCGGAATTGCTTTTATTACAAACCCGATTGCTTCTGTTTTGCCGGGAGATTTTTCCGTCTTGAGGCTTGATACACTTAGAATTGTTTTTGATTTTTGGGGACCGCATTCTATTTTGGTACTTGCCGATTTATTCGCAGTGCTTTGGATCGTCTGGGTCATTAATATGGTGAATTTTTCTTCGGGAGTCGACGGGCAAATGCCGGGAATTGTATTTATTGCGTTAATTGTCCTATTTTTAGTGAGCCTTAAATATTCTTATTCCGACCCCACTCAACTCATGGTCTCCCTACTTTCGCTGATTGGTGCCGCAGTAACTTTGGGTTTTTTGGTATTCAATTTTGCCCCTGCACGGATTTTTCCCGGTGATTCGGGTTCTTATTTTTTGGGCTTTTTGGTTGCAGTTTTAGCAATTCTTTCGGGCGCAAAAGTCGGCACGGCTGTTTTAGTTATGGTTGTTCCTTTAACAGACGGTGTTTTTACGATTATCCGCAGATTATCTTCGAAAAAATCGCCACTTGTGGGAGACCGTGGTCATTTGCACCATAAACTGTTATCTCTTGGCTTGTCGCAAAGGCAAGTTGCCTTGTTTTATTGGATTCTGTGTGCTATTTTGGGGGCGATTGCGCTAAACCTGAATTCAACAGGTAAAGTATTTGCAATTTTGATAATCGGTATTATTGTTTTGGGAGGCTTGATTTGGCTACATATGACTTTACCAATAAAGGGCCAAAAGTAATCTGGCTTCCCTTTTGGCTTTTTGTTTCCGCAAGGCCCCGACAGTGGCTTAAAAACCTGGCACTTTATGCTCCGCTTGTCTTTGAAGGAGAATTTTTTAACCCGGAAAAATTTGCAACAACAACGGTCGGGTTTTTAATATTTACCGCATTAACTTCCGGAATTTATCTTATCAACGATGTTATTGATTTAAAAAAGGACAGAGAACATCCGTTCAAGCGCAAAAGGCCGATTGCTGCCGGAAAAGTAAGCCCTATACTTGCATTGTTCGTTGCTTCCATGTTGATTGGGGTTTCGTACATTACTGCCGGTAAACTTTCAGGATTTTTTTCGATAGTATTACTTGCTTATGCAATACTGCAACTTTCTTATTCCCTCTTCTTAAGATCTGTCATATTGCTTGATGTCATGGCAATTGCTTCCGGTTTCCTTCTTCGGGTTTACGCAGGAGGGGTTTTAATTGACGCGCATGTTACTGTCTGGTTTATCCTAACTGTTGCATGTCTTTCGCTGTTTCTGGCAATCGGGAAAAGAAGGTCGGAAAGAACGTTACTTTTGGGTACCCAAAGTAAAAATTTGACTACGAGGGCAATTTTGTTGCACTACCCCGAAACGCTTCTTGATTCATTAACCATTATGTTTGCAACTGCAACCTGGCTTTCGTATACGATGTTTACGTTCCTGCAACCGCCGCCTTCTGCCGGCCCACAAGTGCTGGTTTTATTCGGCGACTATTTGCCAAGGACTTTGCTTGCTTCGAAATGGTTGATGGCCACTGTGCCGTTTGTGATTTACGGGGTCATGCGTTATCTGTACGTAATACACGAGAAAAAAGAAGGCGAATCACCGGAGCGGGTTTTGCTTTCCGATGTACCACTCCTTTCTGTGGTGATTTTGTGGATTTTTGTTGTCTTTGTGATTATTTACGGAAGCGGATTTTTGCCGGCAAGGTTTATTCGGTTTTTACAATAGGATTTTATCGTTAATAGTTTATCGTTCATTGTTAATTGGGAATCTATCTTCAATTATTTAACCGAAAATTCTACCTCGCTATTATCTTTGGACTGGACACTTACCGGAACCGATGCACCTGCCGGTAATGAAATCGATTTGAGTTTTTCGTCCAAATTATCCCCAAAGAAGAATCCATCACTACTTTCTATTTGGTAAGTCCTGCTTTGATTCGTCGGGTTATTGAGAATTAGTACTGCGAGGTAAGCCTCTGCGGAATTGGGCAAATTGAGGGAATAAGTTGTTCCATCCTGGGAAAACTTCATCCCGGGAAATTTTTCCGCCTGGGAAATTATCAAATAAGTACTTTGGGATTTAACGCCCGCAACTTGTGTAAATTTCGAAGCAAAATATAATGGCGCTGCTACAATTGCTGCCAAAACCATAAATGTTGAGAAATTGGCAAGAGTATAAAGAAAATGCTTTTTTTTCATTCAAGTCTCCCTAGAAAGCTCTATTTCTTTTTCCACGTCGATTGCGAAAACCCAGGAAAAATTGGCGGCAACAATAAAGGCAATTATGGTTATTTGAGGATATGTAATTTTTAGGATAGAAGAAATAAACATGAAAGCAACAGTTAACCAAAGAAAGGTCAGCCAAATTGCCGCTTGGTGATAAAGATGATAACTAGGCGTTATTAGTGATTCCAGGTTCAGTTTAGCAAGCTTTGCCTGAAGTTTCGGGTGAATATGGCTTTCGTGGAAAAAATGGGCTTTTACAAGGATATACATTGTGCCTGCAGCTGCGGCTATAAACATAGCCAAATTGGAATAGTTTTCGGCCACAATGTAATCCTGAAAGTTGGCAAATTGTACTGAGGGTAAAATTGCCAGTATTTTGCGACCATGAATTGAAAATGGGAGGCCAAAGATGAGTGATGCTCCGATTAACCCAAATATCTTGGCAGAAATTAAGAGAATTGCAGGGATAATTGCTTCGTCGATTAATTTGATAACGGTTTTTGGTACCATCAAATTCTATCGTAGGGGGAACTTGCGGTGGGTGTCAATTAAAGGAGAGACTATAGCCGACGATTTTGCATGCGATAAAATTGTAATATCTCTCAGGCGATGACACGGATTAAACAAAGAAAGTTGCTACGCTTGCCGATACTGGCGATACTTGCATTTGACGTATTGTTAATTCTTCTTATCTATTTTGCAATTCCAACCGATGTTTACTACCAACATTCCGCAATTAGTAAAAAATTACTTGAGCTTGCCCTTATATTAAACAGTAAGTTCACATCGTTTCCGTCATTTTTAATTCCTTACCTTCAGAACCAATCTTATATTGCAACTATAAAATACTTACCGAATACTCTGCTTTTTGCGTTATGGGCGTTAACTTTTCTCCATTTTAAAAAGAAGAATGACGTGTCTACCGGGTTGTTTCTTGCTTCCAGTTTGCTTATTTACATTGAAACATTTGTAAACCTTAAGCAGCACAAACTCCAAAGTCTTATTTATACGCCGGTAATTTTGACAATAATGATCTTATGGAAAAGAAATTACAAGGTTAATAATTTGTATTATTTTTCGATATTAGTCGTAGTTGGATTATGGTTAGGCCGAGCAATTTGGTCGGCTCCACTTGAAAATATTATTTTTAACAAATTGCAACTATTTTTCATTCCGATTAGTTTTTTTGACTATTTACCCGTTTTTCTACTTATTTTATCTCTGCTGATGTTAACTTATCCCTTGTTAAGACCTGAATTTAAACTTAAAACAGCAATATTTGTGCTTGTTGGTATATTTTTTGTTTTTTGCATATTGAGTGTTAAAACTACTTCACAGTTTGGCGAGAGTAGATGGATCTGGGCAGATATACAGACGAATGATCAATATCTTAAATTTAAAAAGAATTTATATGTCCCGGGTAAGTTTGCAAAACAAGCCAAAGCAACAATTACTGCTAAAAGCAGGTATCGGCTTTTTTTAAATGGCCAATTTGTTGGAGAAGGACCCGGACCGATAGATGAAAAAAGGCTTTATTTTGACGAGTACGATTTATCTTCTTTCCTTCGTGAAGGGAAAAATCAAATTGAGATTTTTGCTTATAGCTATAACCACGAAACTCATTTCCAAAAACAAATTCCGGGCGGGGTTTTGGCCGAATTTTCTTATGAAATTGCAGGGTTAAAATTAGCTTTATCTACTAACCGGACATGGCTGGTTACAGGCCAAACCGGATGGCAAAAGGTTGACCTTGAAAGCGCCAAGGTCAAACATCATGAAATTAACTCCGGGCTTTATCGCGAAATATATGATTTTACCCCTCAGGCAGTTAAGTTTAAAAATGCGAAAGAGGCTTTAGTCGAAAAGAAACAAAATCTTTATGCACGAGAAATTTTGCCGTTATCATATAGCGAGATTTCTCCTAAGTTAGTATTCAAAAAAGACGGGGCGCTCTGGTTTGATTTTGAAAAGGTCGTGGCCGGTTTTCCCCAATTTACTTTTAAAGCTTCCGGTTCAACAACAATAACAGCTCAGTATTTTGAGGATTGGGAAAGCAGCATGGTCCAGAAAGATAAAATTATTACTGATAGAGCTGGAGAATTTACTTATAAAACTTTCGGCCGGAGAGGTATGAGATTAATTAAAGTTACAACTGAGCCAGATGCGGACGTGGATACATCAGTTAAATTTTTTGCCGTTAGTTATCCGGCCGGCAAAGTCGGCGATTTTAAAAGCTCCGACGAATTATTAAATAAAACTTACAGACTAGGCGAGGATACTCTTAAATATGCCATGCAGAACCAGTTTGAGGATAGTTTTGTTCACGAACGTTCACAATACCTTGGAGATGCCTACGTTGAGATGCTTATGGGTTTTTATAGCCTTGATAGCCGTGACCTGGCAAAAAAGGCTTTATATGAATATGCTTCGAGCCAGAAACCGACCGGTTTAATCGAAACAGTATTCCCTTCAAGTCTTAATCAAACGATTCTTTCCTATAATCTTCTTTTTGTCAGTTTCTTGAAGGATTACTACCTTTACACCAATGATGAGGAGGCTTTAAACCAGCTGCTTCCGACGGCAGAGAAAATTGTAGCAGCTGTTTCGAAATTGCAAGAGCCATTCGGGCTTATTAACCAAGACAGGCCAACCGATTTGGAACTTGGTCAAGTCTTAACGGGCTGGACTAACCATCTTTCGCCCG
This sequence comes from Candidatus Curtissbacteria bacterium, assembly GCA_016198325.1. Lineage (GTDB taxonomy): Bacteria > Patescibacteriota > Microgenomatia > Curtissbacterales > GWA2-41-24 > JACQIV01. Next base: position 9,888 of record JACQIV010000014.1, on the reverse strand, counting down.
GAGATGTGCCTTCCGATACAAATCTAATCCTTACAGCCTTCTATACTAAAAACCTGGCTGATTTAGAGGAATTGTATAAAGAAAGAGATGTGCAGAAATCGGAAAAATTCGGAAAATTAAAAGAGGAACAGGTGCAAAAAAACCGCGAACTGCTTTCCGGTAAAAATTTGGCGGAATTGGAGCCGCATGCACTGGTTGCTTTTCTTTGGAGCAACACTTTTGATGCTGAATTTTCCAAAATTATTTACGATAGTCTCAGAGTTAAAAACCCGACGTTTATAACGGGTTACTTTAACCTGTTTTATTTAATGGTTATGCAACAATTCGGGGATGCGGTGCAAGTTAAGAATCTAATGAATAATTACTGGGGCGAAATGTTAAGACGCGGTGCAGTCTCTACCTGGGAGACTTTTGACCCAAGAATTAGTTCGCGTCCCCAGGGCTCTTTAACCCACGCCTGGGCCGGAACGCCAACTTACTTTTTGCCGGCATATGTTGGAGGAATTAGGCCGGCATCCCCCGGTTTTAAAAGTACGACTATTGAACCAATGATTATTACCGACAAAACATCTACTAGCATTAAAGCATCATGCGGGGAAATTTCTGTTGATTGGGAAAAAAGTGCAAAGACATTTACTTTAAATGTGCAAAACGGATGTGGCGGAAAAACGTTTGTCCGACTACCCTTTTTGCCTTGGGAGGTTGTGGATATTCAGCTGAATAATAACTATGTAGTCCCTACCTTTTCGGACAATAAACTTAATCTGGAAGTATCAGAAACTGATATCCAAACTAAAGTTGAACTGAGGTAGACATTAGCTTGATAAACGTTTTTGTAACCATCAAATTGTATCGATGCTGTCAATCCAACTGTTTAAGTTTGTACCTGCTTTTCACCTATTTATCCTTCTGACGAATTTAATATTTTTTTAAGTTTTATTTTTACGTCATCCGTCACATTCACCTGAAACGGAACTTTAAATTGCCTAGTAGAATTGACTCCAGGAACTTCCAAGATTATTGTAGTAATTCCTGGGTTGTCTCTGAATAATTCATATAGTTTTGATAAATGCACTCTTGTAACTTCTTGCGGCAGCTTGACGTTAAAACAACCCGCATAATTTGATTTCTGTCTGCTTTTTGAAACGATTTTGTTTTGTGCTTGAGTGTTGGTTTGCTTAAATTGTCTTTCAAGCTCTTTTATCCTTGAAGATTCTTCTATCGCTTTGTGTGATCCTGTAGCCTCTAACGCATGCAATTCCTTTGCTCTGCGTTTCTCAATTTTCTTAATGTCTTCCTCAGGTTCAAGATTCTCAGGAATAATACCTCTGGCTAATAGTGCGTTTCTTGTAGCTGTACTATTCGCTATTACTTCATGTTCTAGCCTATCTCTTCCGACCAAATCTTTTGTCCGAATGTTATGATCTGTCATTCCGAGTGCAAAACTTTTAGCTTTGAGTTCGACATCTGTATCGAAATCTGCAAGTGCCCTATCTTTTTGAATTCCTCGTCTTTTTTTCAGATCAGGTGTATTGATTCCCCCATAGAGCGCCTCAATATGTTTATTTTTAAAGGTTGCAAACTCAAAGCTTTGTGTAATTCCTCGTTGGTAAACCGTTCGCTCAATTTTTTTCTCAGTATCTCTAAGTTTATCTCGTTCTTCCAAGCGCTTGCTTTCAATTGCCCTTTGTTCCCAAACCTCTTGCATTCGTGTTTTTACAACAAAATAGCGTTGAGCCGCAGCTATTTGAGGCTTTCGGGGATCTCCATTTTGAGCAACCAGATAACAAGCATAACGTGTTAATAGTAGATCCTCGATTGCTCTTTTTGTTCCGGACCCGATATCGACCATTTTTAGGGCGCCCCGAAAATGGTCTGAAACAACTTGCCCTGTTTGTTGGCATGATTCTCTGGCACGATTAAGGGCTGTCTTAAAGCCTTCCCAATTAGTGTAGCCAAGCATGGGCATTAGCTCCCTTGCTGACCAATACTCTAAATCTTCAGCTGTCTTTTTAAGCGATTCTAGGTTGCTCTGAAGCTGATTTAGACCTGAGGACATAAAAAAATAATACACTGAATAAACCATTTTAGCAATATCTAAAATGGTTACGCTTTTTGGCTAGAACGATTTTGTAAACAACAATTCTTTTGCGAGGGTCTTGTCCTAGAGCATACCCTATTAACTTGTAGGCAAGTTTTGCTGCCAAAAAATCATCCTTCGACCTTGCTCAGGATAACTTTCTTCATTTACGTTTAAGTAAAAGCTATCAATACTTGTTCAATAAGCTTCACGTAAACTTATAGCCAATAAGTTTATAAGCCAACTTAGCGGCAAGAAAGTCAGGTGCGTGGATGCCGGGAATCGGGTCTAGTTCGACGATATCGGTAGCAACAATATTGCGCCTTTTGGCAACTGTCTTTAGTAACTTCAAGGTTTCATACCATTTGAGGCCTCCGGGTTCGGGTGTGCCTGTTGCCGGCATGATGGATGTGTCTAGCGCGTCTAGATCGAAGGTAAGGTAAACATTTGGTTTTAGTGTTTTGATAATCTTTTCGGTTGGCAGTTCCGGAGCCGGGAAAACGTGGTTTTTTTTGGATTTTTCCAGGAATTTTACTTCTTCTTCCGAGGAGGACCTGATACCTACGTGTGTGACTGAAAGACCAAGATCTTCGACCGCCCGGCGCATGGTGCAGCCATGGTGATATTTTGTCCCTTCAAATTCGAATCTTGAATCGGTATGGGCGTCTAGTTGAAGTACTGACAGATTTTTAAAGTTTTGGGCTGCCGCCATAATTCCGCCAAGGGCGATTGAGTGTTCGCCGCCTAATATCAGAGGAAACTTTTCCCTACTTAGGATTTGACCGACGACTGATGTTATGCGGTCAATAGTTTCTTTAGGTGAATTTTTGGAAACTTCGAGTTCGGCAAGCGTATAGATGCCGATTTTGGAAATGTCCTTTTTAAATTCATGGTCGTATAGTTCGATATGACGTGAGGCTTCGATAATTGCTTTTGGGCCGTCTTTGGTGCCCGACTTCCAATAGGTTGTTGAATTGTACGGCACGGGAAAGACTACTGCTTTCGCTTTTTCCAGGGTTTGGTCTTCCAAACCCAGAAAGTTGAACGGCTCGAGACTCGGGAACTCTATATCATTTGGCATCTTTGGCATCTTCTTTGAAGATCCAGGAGAAATTAGGGGCTTTGCGCTTGGTTTTGACCCCTTCTGCAAGGGCGTGAGTAACGATCGGAAGGGCAATAGTTGCGTCACAGTAACATTGGACCTTATCTGCATTAATATCTTCTTTACCCCAACTGGTCGCTTCTTCGAAAGTACAGCCCGAAAGGCCTCCCCATTGCGGCGCGTCGGTGGTTATCTGGATTGCGTATTTATGGGAATAGTAGGCTTCCATGTACTTTTTGTCGCGGGCGGCACGGGTTACAGTTGGTTTTCTGCCGGGAATTTCCCTGTTTGGATACATCAGATTGGAAGTGACTGCAAGAAGCTGGATAAAATCTTTTGGGACTCCCCCGCCTATGTAGACGACGCCAGTTTGCTTGATCTTTTCGCCCATGCTCATGAATTCCGTGTAATCCTTCATGTTATCGAGGATAAGCCGAAAACCCTGACTCTTTGCTATCAGGCCGGCGTCGCCATAGGGACTATCGACAATTGCCGGGCAGAAAACAGGGACCTGGTGGTGGGCGGCAGTTGCTACAATTGATTTTATCCCCTTTTTCCAAAGCCACTGGCCAAACAGGTAAAAAAGTTGGCGTGAGGAGTACGCGGTATCCGGCTTGAGGAATTTGAGGTAAAAATCGGCAATTAATTCCGTCATATCCATATAATCGATTTCGGATCCGTAAACGTCGTAGTAGCGGTTAACGTCGTTCTTTAAAAGATCGTAATCGTCAACATTAACCTTTCCCTTCCAGTAGGTCCTGCCCATCGCCTCAACAATGTCTTCGGAAAGGTTTGCTCCTGTTGCAACCAGGACATCAATAAAACGGTTTTCTATTAGCCAGTTGATGATTTTCCACTGGCCGGTTGTTGAAAGTGAACCTGCGTAGCCCAGTATGATGGTTGTTTTCGGATCACGGGCCATCTTTTCCCAGACATCAACTACTTCTGCAAGTGTCCTGCCTTGGAATCCTGTTTGGGACATTTCTTTTAGAAGTTGTGCGAGGGGTTTCTTCTTTACCTCGATAGCACGAACTTTTGTTTTTAAATACTTATTTGAGGAACTTTTTTTCGCCACTAATCTTTGGGGGCAGATTCAATTTAAGTTTCGCTATATTTTAAAAGTATTATTTGCAATTTTACAAGTATGAAAACAAGAAGGATCAATGGGGTCATGGGTGTTATGGGCACAAGGTCTGACAACGGAACGTTATATTTTCTTCGCGTATTGGGCGGAAATCCAGCCCTGTTTTCCGTCGAAATTTATTTTGTACCAATCTTTGGTTTCCTGGATTAGTTCATATTTTTGACCGGAGTTGACCCTTCCGACTTCCGGTGCGGAAAGTGAGGCCTCTTTTCTAACCTTTAAGAAGCCCTGGGGCGTTTTTAATATTTCTAATTGGACTGTAGGTAGTGGAGATGGAACTGCTTTTGGATTTTTAGCAAGTTCCGAAGCCAGGGTTACGTCTGCCGTCAGGCGCGAACCGCCCGAAGTTTTAACCGTAAATTCTCGTGTGATATAACCTTCGCGAGATATGTGAATTTTGTGATCCCCCACCTCGATTTCTTCGGAAAGATACGGAGTTTTACCTTTCTTTTGTCCGTCCACTTCAACCGAGGCTTCATTTGGATTGGAATTTATAAATATTCCCCGGGAAGAGGGTTCTAACCAAAGGGTTTCTCCTGAGGCAGCCATGAAATTCGATGAAAGTTCCCTATTTACTACCGTAAGCGTGCCCGGAATAAGACCGATTTCTTCCGAATACGAGGAGTCGGAGGCAACAATTTTAAGGGAATGGGTCCCAGCTTTAAGCTGATCGGAATAAAACGGCGTTTTACCGATATGCTTGTCATCGAGAAAGACAGCGGCTTCGGGGGTGGATTTAACCTGAAGTGCTGAAGGATTTTGTGAACCGAGGAGGCTACAGCCGGAGAGGAGTATAGTGGTCAGTGCAAAGTGGATAGTGACCATTGCAGGTTTGACATTTGACAGTTGACGTTTGACAGTTGACACTCTCTTGAGCAGGTTCATTTTCTTTAATCTACGTTAGCATCTCGCTACGCTCGATGTAAACTACTCGCTTGGCTCGGTGTAAACTGCCCACTTCGTTCAAAACTGTACACAGTGTTTGATGAAATAATCGTCGAATATATAAACCCATAGTAATACTTGACATGGAATAGCGTATTTGTTATCATTGCCACTTGTAAATTTCTCCTATGGGCTTGATATGAGCCCAAAATCCCTAAGAATTAATTATTCCTAGGGTATTTTGTGGCTAAATAGCTTTGGAGAGAGCTACATGAATAAACCTAACAAACAATTGCGAATGGCCAGAAGGCTTCTCGCAAAAAAGAGTTTACTTTTAGTTTCGAGGCTAAATAGCCTCAAGAAACTTTATGCCTTCAAGGCTACAAAAAGGTTTTTAAGTTTGCCTGTTCAGAAGGCCTTAATGCTCACCTTAAATTATCTATATATTGAGCTTAAAGTAAGGCCGCGGGCCAAATTTTCTATGAAGGCAATTTTTGCCCTAATGCTTGGGTTTGCCTTAACAAGCTTCGCTGCGCCTTACCTTAGGGTTAAACAGGCTGAGATTAAGATAAACGGCCAACCAATACTTGCTGCCGGCCTTGCAGAAGAGGCTGTCAAAAACGAGGCGGAAACCGAAATATCCCTGGCAGTAGTGGGAAGGCTTTCCCCTTTTGAATTTTCAAGCCCGGTTGAAAAGGGATACGTTTCACAAGGATATTTTTCTTACCACAGGGCAAACGACATAGCTACCAACCTTGGGGCACCGATTAAGCCAGTGGGCCCGGGAATCGTGGAATTTGCAGGATTCACGCCTGACGGTAAGGGTAATATTGTTATCGTTACGCACGGGGACGGACTAAAGACACTTTATGCCCATATGGGTAGGATCAATGTGGGTGTGGGTAATATGGTTACTACTAATTCCGTACTCGGAAACGTAGGTATGACCGGAAGAACAACCGGTCCCCACGTCCACTTAGAGATATATGACAACGACCAGATGGTCGACCCGTCTTCGGTCCTGCCGACAAAGTAATTAAGCAGAGAGTGATCTCATGGGGCTTTTCTGGCTGTCTGTGGAATCGTCCAGCCTGTGAGTCAAATCCTCCATTAAAACCTTAAATCTTAAAGGGTTCCCGATATTTTCTATAACGATTTCTCTCTGGTCAAAACCGGCGGTAATTATGACCAGGTGGCCGGTGTTGAAAAGAAACCTTTGTAAAACGGACTGCTCCACCGTTACGTGCGTAACTGCTTTAAGCGGTGCTGTTACTATTTTTCTTGAGAAAATTCCGCGGATAATCATAAATCTCCTGTTTGTTAGAACATACGTGTAGGATTGGCGCATCCTGACGATTTTGCCCCATCTGGGAAGTCCGATAAAAATCAGGGCAAATGGAAGCAGTATGAAAAAATTTATCCAGAAATAGCGGGGACCGATGCTGGTGACAATTACAGGCTCTTCGCCTTTGCCAAGAAATTTCTCCACTTTTTTCTTTTGTTTAAACGAGGGAGGTTTGGGAGGAATCATGACGGCAAGTTAAGTTTAAGACTAAGAAGTAACCGGATCAAGCCCGCCTTCGCTTTGATATGATGGTGATATGGGTTCGAAAATTTTTATAAAAATGGGTATCGCCTTGTTCGTTTTGGCGATGGTAGATTTGATTTTTGTTAACTACTGGATTTGGGGAAATGCCAAAAACTTAAACGTCAAAATTCCAAGTGAGGAAGGGACTTCAGATGAAAGTAAACAAATAGGTAACATTGAGGAGGTTAGTTCTCCCACTCCCTATATTCAGGCTTCGCCCAGCCCGGAACCATCTGTTGAGCCTAAAACAATAATCCAGAAAGAGACAAAAACCATTGTCCAAACTGCACAAAAAGAAATTTTTATTCCATTGGGATCGGGCTCGGCAAGCACAAATAGTTTTTCCGATATTCCCGGAACAGACGTAACTGTTGATTTTTCGAAATATTCCGAAATTGATTATATGGTTTTTGAAGCATCGGTCTGGGTACTTTACGGAAACGGTAGGGCGTATGGACAAATCAAGAATGTTTCGGATAAGAACCCGCTTGCAGAAAGCATTGTAAGTAGTAACAGTTCAACCGGGGAGGTCAAAATTTCCGGCAGGTTGCCTGTTCCAAGCGGTGTTAAGACTTTCAGGATGATGGCAAAGACGGACATTACAGATTTTCCGGCGCATTTGGAGAACGGACGGTTGAAGATCGTCTTGAAGTGATGTACGAAAGGTTCGAAAAGTATATGGGTACAAGGTAGTGTGACAAGTACCAAAAGTGCCAAAGGGGGGCCAGAAGAGTGATTTGACTTTATGGTTTCATAATTTGGATAATAGCCTCTGAATATGCCTAAGAAACTAAGGATGGAACTAATTCGCCAGTTGGTTACACTTTCAACAGCGGGATTTGGATTTGTTGCGGCTCTGGCCTGGAACGAAGCTATCCAAACTTTTGTAAATGAATATATTGCCAAATATGTGGCTGTGGGGCCTGTAATTGTCTCGAAGTTTATTTATGCTGTGATTATTACTTCTTTTGCCGTTTTTGTAACTTACCAGCTCTCTAAGCTGGTGAAAGAAGAGTAGACGTAAACCTAGCCGCTTCAACTATTTCAGGGCTTTCCCTTGCAACTCTAATGTGTACAACATTGATACGTCTTGTGTGCAGTGAAGAATTAGTAGTGGGAGATTTAATAATCACCCATGCCGCCCGGGGGCATTGCCGGCATAGCTTTTTCTTTTTCGGGGAGATCCGTAATTAACGCTTCGGTTGTTAATATCATCATGGCAACGGATGCTGCGTTCTGAAGCGCGGACCTAGTTACTTTAACCGGGTCAATTACACCGGCTACTACCAGATCCTCAAATTTTCCGCTCAGAGCATTGAAGCCGGAGTTGCCTGTGCTTTTTTCGACTTCCTTCACAACCCAACCGGAATCCGCACCGGCATTTTCTGCAAGTTTGGCGAGAGGTTTTTTAAGTGATTCTTTGACAATTTCGACACCGATCCGCTCATCCGATTCTCCAATTAAAGCAAGTTTTTCCAGTACTTTTGCAGATCTGAGCAGTGCGACTCCGCCGCCGACAACGTATCCTTCTTCAACTGCTGCTTTTGTGGCGTGTACCGCATCGTCTACCCTTTCTTTCTTTTCCTTGAGTTCGATCTCCGTTGCCGCCCCGACGTTGATTACCGCTACTCCGCCGGAAAGTTTGGCGAGCCTTTCTTCCAATTTTTCCTTATCGAAATCGCTATCCGTTGTCTCGATTTGGGTTTTGATCTGTTTAATACGGCCTTCGATTGCACTTTTTGCACCTTTACCGCCGACAATAATGGAATTGTCTTTGTCGGAGACTATCCTGTCTGCCCTGCCCAGGTCGTCGATAGTTACGGATTCCAGTTTTCTTCCCATGTCTTCGGAGATAACTGTTCCACCCGTTAAAATTGCAATATCTTCGAGCATTTCTTTTCTTCGGTCACCGAAACCGGGGGCTTTGATTGCCAAAACGTTGAATGTACCGCGTAGTTTGTTAACAACCAGGGTTGCCAGAGCTTCTCCTTCGACCTCGTCGGCAATGATGACTAAGGATTTGGAGACTTTAACGAAGTTTTCCAGGAATTGAAGTAAATCATTAAGTGAAGCAATTTTTTGATCAGTAATAAGTATGTGCGCGTCCTCTATAACCGATTGCATTTTGTCGGAGTCGGTTACGAAATAGGGGGAAACAAATCCTCTGTCGAATTCCATGCCGTCTTTATATTCGACGGAAAGCTCTAAGCCTTTGCCTTCTTCGACCGTGACAACCCCATCCGGACCGACTTTATCTAGCGCTTCTGCTATCATTTTACCGATTGACGGATCTGCTGCCGAAATAGTGGCTATTTGTTCGATTTCTTCCTGACCTGCAACTTTTTTGGCCATTTTCTTAAGTTCGGCAACAACAGCTTCTGTTGCTTTTTCGACACCTTTTTTAAGTATCATCGGGTTTGCACCTGCTGTTATGTTTTTAATGCCTTCTTCGACCATTGCCTGAGCAAGGATGGTTGCTGTGGTTGTTCCGTCTCCTGCTACATCATTGGTTTTACTTGCCGCTTCTTTTACGAGGGATGCGCCCATATTTTCAAACGGATCTTCGAGTTCGATTTCTTTAGCAACGGTTACCCCGTCGTGGATTACATTGGGGGCTCCCCATTTCTTATCTAAAGCGACATTTCTGCCTTTAGGGCCTAGAGTAGTTGCGACGGCATTGGCAAGCTTGTCGATACCTGCTTTTAATTTTGTTCTTGCTTCTGCTGCGTAAAGTAATTGTTTAGCCATGCTTATTTTTTAACTTGCGCCATCAAGTCTTCGAACTTAATGAGCAAAAGTTCCTTTCCTTCAACTTTAATTTCATTCCCGCCCCATTTTTTATAGACGACCTTGTCCCCTACTTTTACTGGACATTTTATTTCGTGGCCTTCGTCGAAAATTGAATCCCCGATTGCAAGAATTTTACCTTCCTGTGGCTTTTCGTCTGCTGAATCCGGGAGGACAATTCCACTGGCTGTTTTGGTCTCCTTTGGAACCGGTTCTACTAAAACATATCCTGCGAGTGGCTTGATATTCATATGTGACTTTAAGGGACAACCTACGGTTTTCCCTTAATATTCCCTTTCCCT
>JACQIV010000016.1 GCA_016198325.1 Candidatus Curtissbacteria bacterium | reverse complement strand
CGTGTATGTGGGGCACAAAATGATGGTGGAGATTTTTGAGAAGCATAAATCTAGTTTACATGCTAGAATTTAAAATTTGAAATTTTAAATTTGAAATGAAACCTAAATTTGAAAATTTAAATATTAATAATTCAATGAAAATTCTAAATTTAAAATTGAAAATTTACTTTTAGTCTTCGGCAAAAGTATATGGGGAATGGAGCTTGTCCCACTTGTAAATTTCACTTTTTTCAAAAAAGCGGACAATCTCCTCCTCGGCAGCTTCGGGACTGTCGGAAACATGGATAATATTTTTGCTGCGGGAAATCGAAAAATCTCCGCGGATTGATCCAAGCTCCGCTTCCCTGCCGCTGGTAACCCCGGCCATTCTGCGAACCTCCGCAACCGCGCCTACGCCCTCCAGTACCACGGCAACCAAAGGTGTAGACATCATGAACTTCTTAAGATCCGCAAAAAACGGTTTGTCCTTGTGGTGTGCGTAGTGTTCCTCAAGCTGTGCCTCCGTGGCAGAAAGCATCTTAATAGCCATAAGTTTCAGGCCTTTTCTCTCAAAACGGTGAATAATTTCGCCGACAACCCCGCGCTGGAGTGCGTCTGGTTTTAATATTGCGACAGTTCTTTGCATAGCAATAGTATAAAGTATACAGTATTTTGTATCTAGTATGACCATAATTCAAAGCTTTACAGACCTAAATGCATGGAAGGAAAGCCACAAATTAGTCCTGCTAATTTATAAATTCAGCCGTACTTTTCCTCCCGAAGAAAAATTCGGGTTAACAAATCAAATAAGAAGAGCAACACTATCCATCACAAGTAATATTACAGAAGGTTTTTCTAGAAATTCGGCTAAGGAGAAAGCTCAATTTTATTACATGGCACTCGGATCACTGAGAGAAACTCAAAATCAGCTAATTTTAGCCAAAGACCTTGGTTACCTGGCTAAAAAACAGTTTTCAGAGATATTTGAAATTTCTATGGCTTCATCTAAACTTATAAACGGGTTAATAAAAAGCGCTAAGAAAATGGCACCCCGAAGCTGATTACAGAATACGACATACAGAATACGAAATACCCTAGAGTTTCAATGCCTTCTCAAAGTGTGTTTTATCTTTGAACGGCCCATAGCCCCGCAGTCCCGAGTTTGCTTGCACTGAGTTCGTCGAATGTGTCGAGGGACGAGGAACGCAGGACCAACTCCTTAAAATTTGAGGAGTTTTTCGAAACGTTGAAATTCTTTAAATGGTCCTATAACCGCCAAATTCAGCTTCTTTTGGTCAAAGAAGAAATGGGCAACGCGCTCGATATCATCCACCGTTACAGCCTCGATTGCCTCAAGAAACATATCCATTGTGCGGATTTTACCCTCGAGTAGTTCGTCGCTGCCAAAACCCGCAGCTACGTTCCTCGAATCCTCCCAGGAAAGGATTACTTTGCCTTTTAAGTATTCTTTCGCCTTTTTGAGTTCTTTTTCTTCAACTTTCTCATTAGCTATCTTGGCAAACTCCTCAAGAATTACCCTGATGGCGTCATCTATCCGCTTAAGGTCTACACCTGCGGAAGCACAAAAGGTTCCGGTATCCAGATACGCTTCATGGTCTGCCCGAACATAATACGCAAGTCCCCTCTTTTCGCGCACATTCAAAAAGAGACGTGAAGACATCCCGCCCCCTAATATTGTTGCCAAAAGGGCGGCATTATAGCGGTCCTCGTGGCCAAGCTTTAAGCCACGCACCCCAAGTACCAAATGCGCCTGGTCGGTCTTTTTATAGTCAACCCTTAAAGCAGGCTTTGTTTGGTGGTCTAAGGCGGGTAAAAATCCCGGGACTTCCCTCCTTTTTTCTTTGCCGAAAAAACGGTTCAGGTCGCGGACAACTTCGTCGCGCGCATAATCACCGGCAATCGAAAGGACAATATTATTTGGGGCGTATCGCTCGGCAATATAATTGGTGAAGTTTTTCCTTGTAACTCCCCTTATTACTTCCTTTCTGCCTCCGATATCCCATCCTAAAGGTTGTTTGTCCCAAAGCAGTTGTTCATATATTTCGGCAACCCGGCGCATCGGCGTGTCTTCGTAAAGGTTAATTTCCTCGATTATGACGCCCTTTTCCTTTTCTATTTCCGCCTCGTCAAATTTGGAATTCCAAAGCATATCGGAAAGCATGTCCAAAAGAAGAGGCAGATGCTGCGATGCACTTTTAATGTGGTATCCCGTAGTTTCCTTGCCCGTAAAGGCATTGTAATCCGCGCCGACTTCGTCCAAAGCGTGAGAAATATCGGAGGCAACAGGTCGCTTGTTTGTTCCCTTGAAAAACATATGTTCCAGGAAATGGGAGATACCGTTGGTTTCGTGTTTTTCGTACCTGCTCCCTGCCCCGCAAAGAACGATTGCGGTAACGGACCTAAATGCCGGGAGGTGCGAGAGGACAACCCGAAGACCGTTATCCAGGGTTATCTTTTCGTATGAGTTTTTCTTTTCTTTCGTCATAATATAAAAAAAGGGCAATCCTTACCCTTTGGGAGATTTTAACTCAGGAGAGCAAAAAATTATAGGGGCAGCCCCTTGTCTCTTTCGTCCCCTCTATCTGATTTCAATATCTTCGACCTCCCAGGTATAGTCGTCGTATACCGTAACCGACGCAAAACGGGGTCCCTGGAAGTTTTTATCATCGGTAACTGCACCGACCGTAGTCATCTTGAGCTTGCCGTCTTCGGATTTATACTGCCCGAAAAAATGCAAGTCGCCGGCAAAAAATCCATCCACCTTTGCCTTCGTCATCAGCTTCAATAATTCTTTAGCCTGTCTGGCAACCTGTGCATTTAATTCACCCATTACGTGCGAACTGTCCGGATGAAACGGCGTCCTGTGTGTCATAACGAACGTCAGCTTTGCAGGCTTTTGCAGGGACTCGGTGGCCATAGACCAGGAACCGGGAGTTATCCTTTTGTAATTATCCGAATTATCCACAAGAATAATCTTTACCCCGTTCCTTTCTATCACCCTGTTTGGGTCTCCAAAAGCATCCAGGTAATTTTGAAGCGGGTCTTCCCCCTTGTCACGGCTATCCCACAAATCGTGATCACCGGGGATTGTGTAGTATTCCAACTTAGAATTCCGGAATTTAAGCTTGGCTGCCAAAAGCTCTTCGTCCGTACCAATTGTCGTGTAATCACCCAAACCGACCACAAAATTTATACCCTTTCCTTTCGCCTGCTCCAGTGCCCGCCTTAAAAGTTCGTTATCACTGTGCGAATCGGCAACCAACGCAAACCGTATGAGGACGAATTTCTGCTTAAGCAATGCGGGTTTTGGACTAACGGAAGTCCTGTCTTTTGCATATGTATATCCGAATGCGATTGAAAGGATTACCAACAGAAGTAAAAGCAATTTCTTCACAAAAGAAGAATACGCGATTGCGTTAAAAAGGGCAAATCCCCATTTAGCCTCGCAAGGCGAGGCCTTGCGTGGCTAAAGCAAAATATGATACATTACGCCAATGCCGGCAAAAAATTCTCTCAAACAATATATAGAAAATAGCTATTACCACCTTTATAACCGCGGTGTCGAAAAAAGATTAGTTTTTCAAGAACCCCAAGATCACGCTGTCTTTCTCTCATATCTAAAGGAATATCTATTACCCAAGAATGCCAAAGAACTCTCAGAAAAGCTCACAAATCCAAATACGTCTTACAAGGAAAAGGACAAGATCATCAAACTGCTTAGGCTTAATAATTTTTCTGACGAGATCGAGTTAGTAGCTTATTGTCTTATGCCTAATCACTTTCATATGTTGGTTAAACAGAAAAAACCAACTTCAATTGACATATTTATGAATTCATTAGGCACAAGATACACAATGTATTTCAACAGAAAGTACAATAGAGTCGGATCATTGTGGCAAGCCGTTTACAAAGCCGTGCTGGTAAACAGCGACGAACAACTTCTTCATCTGGTAAGGTACATTCACAAACAAGCGTTGACTTCAAGTGGCGATGAAGTCCAACCCAACTCTCACATTGATTATCTGAGAACAAGAAAAACCGAATGGATCAAGCCGAATGAAATTCTGTCTTATTTTTCCCAATCTAATCCAAAATTATCTTATAAACAATTTGTACATGAAGCTGAAGACCCAGAAATAATCCGATACACAAAAATCGAAGATTAGCCTCGCAAGGCGAGGCCTTGCGTGGCTAAGACTATGGGTTACAGCTTTACATTTTCTTTGGAGCGGAAATGCCAAGCAAATCGAGGGTATTTTTAAGTGCTGTTTGTGTAGCTTTAATTAATGCAAGTCGTGCATTTTTAAGTTCTTCCTTCTCATCGAGCACTCGACAGTTTTCATAAAATTTATGGAACGCGTCTGCAAGGTCAATGGCATAGGCGGTTAATCTGTGGACAGCAAAACTTGAAGCTATTTCTTCTACTAACTCCGGTAATCTCGAAATCTGCTTTATCAAACCAAGTTCGTAATCCGTATTCAGTAGTTTGTAGTTTATTTTGACGTTAGACTTTAGTCCTTCTGCTTTAGTCAGTATACTTGCGGTCCTGGCATGCGCATACTGCACATAATAAACCGGGTTTTTGGCAGATCTTTCTTTTGCCAAATCAAGGTCAAAATCAATAGGACTATTTGGGTCATACGATAAAATAAAGAATCTAACCGCATCTACTCCAACTTCTTTTAAAACCTCTCCGGCCGTCAGCAAAGTTCCCGCACGCTTTGACATCTTTGCAACTTCTTTGCCCTTTAAGAATCTCACCCATTGATAAAGGATGACGCGGAAAGCGGAAGCGTCAAAACCGAGTGCGCCAACGGCAGCTTTCAGCCTTGGCACATGTCCGTGGTGGTT
>JACQIV010000015.1 GCA_016198325.1 Candidatus Curtissbacteria bacterium | reverse complement strand
TTTAAAAAAAGAAAATCCCGATTTTATTTCAATGCAGGAAGTTACCTGGGGATTTTTAAATCACTTTGAGGATAAAGAGGTAAATTTATTTGAGAAACTAAAAGATTCATTATCGATGGAGGGAGTTTGTAATTTTGACTGGAAAGTAAAAGGTAACGTCGGAAGTCTGGGGAATGCTGTTTTTTCCAAATTTCCGATAATTGACTATAAAGTGACTGTTCTTCGTGAGCCAAAAGAAATTGATTTTGAATTTGTTGAAAGCGAGAAAGGATTTCCGGAAGCTCCGAGACACTTTATTGACGCAATTTGCAGGGTGAATAATGCGAACGTTCATGTTATGAGCTGGCATGGTGCGTGGACAGCGCCTCCGGTAGATACCAATGAAACTTTGAGGCAGTCCGGAATTGTTCGTAGGTATGTTGATGAATTGAATTCAAATAATGCTCCATTTTTAATTGGATGCGACCTTAATTCAACAATGGATAAAAAAACCGTTAGGTTAATTAGTGAAGTTACAAATAATTTAATGATTGGCAAACAAATAAAACAAACTACACATCCAGAAATTCATAAGATTGCACCACGCGGGTTTCTCGTAGATTATATCTTTATATCCAAACATTTTCGCTCTAAATCACTCCATGTTCCTGAAATCATAGTTTCCGATCATCTGCCTGTTATTGCAGAACTTGAACTGAAAGAGTCCTAAATCTTTTGAAGAATGCTGAATCGATCCTGATAACTGAAACCCTGGATGATTCCTCCAAGGCATATACTTTTTAGGAGAAGCAATTGGGAAAAGTTTGTGAGTGTCAAAAGCAGCACGAACACCGCCGAGAGCAATATCCAGTGATGAACGTGTAAGATTCGCTTTTTGAGCTGAATTTTAAACCTCGGGAATAATTGGATAACTTTATATCGAATCTGGGGTAATTTTTTATTAATTCCGGAGGTGGGCAGGCTAAAGTAGCGAAAAAAGGAATAACCTAGAATAATTCCGCTAATTCCCTGAATACCCTCCATTGGTTTAATGGTAAATGAAACAACTCCTCGTGGTCAAGAAATGTGCCCGCGGAGGGATTCCCTTCGATTCGCTTCGCTCACTCAGGGTAAACTTCTCATCCTTTCCGAATCAGCAATTGCGCACCAAGAGGTTTTTTCTTGGAACCAGTACCTCTTGGAGCTTCAACAACTGCATGCAATTATACCTGAATCCAGCTTCAAGCTGCCAGCTTATTCTACCATTAGTTATTAGAACCATTGAGCTAGCGCGCTTGACTCACCTTTGATTTTCTGTTACAAATATATAGTCTTGCTGGATTACCAGAATTAGAAGTAAGTATATTAGATTTACTTAAAATTAGAAGTTAAAAATAAAAAGCCTTTGTTAGCTGCTTGGGAGAAATCCTAAGCAAGACAAAAGAGTAAATCGTAAAAAATATACTCTGGGATCCCAAGTAGCTAAGAGAGGCTTTTTTTGTTGTTTAATTTGCACTTTAAAATTTAGGGATCCTACCTGAAAGGCTATCTTTCTTGATGACAGACTTGAACCCTTCGAGTCGGCGGTTCAAAGAACCGATCGAGAAAGGAGGATTTCTCCATGAAGGCCAAAAAGAAAGACCTCAAAAAGGTCAAAAAAAGACCCAGAATCGTGAGATTCATGGGTCAAAGTTTTGTTCAAAGTCCGAATGGACTTTTTGTTCCTTATCCTAACCCAATAGGATAGGAGCAGTAGTTGAGTAAGGTAGGTTTCCCTAATTTACAGCTCTAAGCTAGGTTAGCTAAGGAGGGGTGGCAACTGTTGGTTAAGTTGCGTCTGTCTGAAAAACGGATTTTCTCTTGATCGGGATTCGAGGGTTCAATTCCCTCTCCCTCCGCTAGCTAGCCTAACTTAAGGTTGTAAATTTTAAACTGCTAATTTGTACTTTAATGAGGTGGCAGACGCGGGGCATATATTCATTTTCGTCATTGTTTGACATAATTGTCAACACCCCATTGACAAGGCAAACCCTATCATATTTAGTCATATTTGTCAACCGACATTGAGTCTGATTAACCCTATCATAAGAGGTCATACTAGTACTCATCATTTAGATGACGTTTTTTTGATAGCTCCCCTTTTTGACTAACAGCATAAATCATTAGTTTTAATAATCTGTATGCCTCGCATATTACTGTAGCTAGTATAATTAGGCTGTATGGGCTGTAAGTTTATTAGAGAAAATGGCGACGTTTGTAAGGCTAGAGCATTAATAGGTAAGAATTATTGTTTCTTTCACAATCCGGAGTCTAAGGAAGACTTAGCGGTAGCTGTTAGAAACGGTGGACTTAATTCTAGAAAAAACAATTTATCCTTACCGCAAAGAGCAATAAGAAGCCCACGTGACGTTATTATAGTTATAGAAGAAACACTTAACCATTTACGTGCTGGAAACATACACCCTAATTACTCAAACTCTATATTTATTGGCTGCAACGCGTTAATGAAAGCACATGAACAATCGGAAATTATTACTAGGCTCAACGAAATTGAGAAAAAATTAGGTACACCCGAAGCCAATTAATGAATGTGTCAGCTAGATTAGACCAAATAGATAAAAAGTTGAACAAATTAAGTATCGGCAAAAAGATAGCCAGTCCAGTCTTTTACGATGATGAAGATAACTATTATGTTGGAGATGAGAGAATGACCAGAGAAGAATTTGAGGCACTTAGCGAACTTGAACATCCAAACAATGTTGTTATCTGTCTGCCAATTCGTCTAGAACGTGAGCAGTACAGATAAGTCCTTGTTCAGCGCTCTTGCGATTTTTGCAATTGTCACCAATGATGGGTTCCTGCTTCCCATTTCAATCTCGTTTATCGTTGTAAGGTCTAAACCAGCCTCTAGCGCCACCTCCTCCTGAGAAAGCCTTTTATCCAGTCTTAGCTGCCTCAGTTTAGCTCCAAATTGCCGTTTTAAAGCGCTTTCGTTGACTTTTACTGCCATCATTGGCATTTATGCCAAATTGGAGCTAAAATGTCTTTGGCATCCGTGCCAAATTATCCCTTGCATTTAGGCACACTATGACCTATAATGCGATCCTCTTTACTTATCCTCGCCCAAAAATATGAAGATGAAACACGAAAATACTAACTGGCTAGTTAAAAAACAAGTTATTCTGGCTCTCGGAGTTATAGCCATTATAGCTATATACATATCATCGTCTTTAATTTCAGATGCGAATATAGCCAAAACCGCTGAACCTATACAACAGTTAACTGTAGAACCTTCTGTGTCTCCTCAACCTACAGAAAAAGCACTTAAAATTGCCTCATTTTTAGTTGTTAGAGGAAGCGAGAATGCAAAAAAGGAATCAAAAAAAGAATATGGCAATGAAAGCATGACAGATTCCGAGTTAATAAAATTGGTGGCGCTAAGATATGACTCTGACCCTGCAAAAATGGCTGAAAAAGAAGCGCTGGTTCAAAAAATTATGGCAGAGGAAGGTCAACCAGATTATAACTACACTTACGAACCGAACTCACCAGTCATCGATACGGGCAAATTGGGGTCTTCAGTTAAAAAACAACAAGATGCCATAGAAGAACTTGAAAGACAACAGGACAAGTTCGAAGAAGAGCAAAGAAGTTTAGAGTCAGATTTACGCAGGCAATGCAGAGATAATGGTGGAATTCCTGTGGGAAGTATGTGCAGGTAATGCAAATTAAATGAACTATTTTCAGCTGATCTTTTTATCCCTATTTATCATTTATCTAGCTCGTACATGGGCGATGCGATCTGCTTCTCCTTCACTCAGAATCTTGGCATCGCTTAGGGGAACAAATCAAAAAATCCCAAAAATGATATTGGAGCTTTGCGAAATAGAACCAGAAAAAAACCTTGAATACGAAGATCTTAATCCAAAACAGAAAGGAAAAGTGATGAAGTATATAGAGAAGTTGGAATCCGCTTCGTCTTGCTGGCTTACTTTTTTAGACAACCAAAACCTAATTCATGTAGAACGTGAAGAAAGAAGTTATTTCTTTCACACAGATCATGCGTCGAATGATTTAATAAATTTGGAATTAGGAGTAACAAACAATGGTAAATTAGTAAACTTTGTACTTTATAGAAAGAAACAGGGATTTCTTAGATCACCACTACTTATTGGCTATCTGCAAAGTGACTATATAAATAAAGATCAAAGAAAGCCCGAAGTGTTATTTATGTTTCCTGAAGTGCTAGCAAAGAGAGATTTCTACCTTAATAGTCTAAAGAAAAAATACAACCTAGAAGAGGATATAGCTGCAGGTTACAGGGAAAATAACGATATGGGAGATGAGGAACACACCCATGTAGTAACTTATAAGCAAACACTTGCTGGTGGCGGAGAGTACGATTTTTGGGTTCACAAATAGTTTCTACAAAATCATTAACAAAACTTAATTGCTTATGCTTGAAACAGGTCTTGACTAAAAAAATTTATCAGTTATACTTAAATTGAACAGTAGTGTTCAATATATGCTTCTTACGACTGAACTTCTCGACTTGGAATTCTTCAAGTATAACGAGAAACACCACCTCACAGATTTTATAAATAAAAAGAGATTTAGGGTTGCTGACACGACACTAACTTATCGGCAAGTAAATGTTTTAAGCAAAGACAAATTGCTTAATGATGGCAGAAAACAAAAAGAAGGTTGGCGAAAGTTTAGTTACAAGGAATTAGTTTATCTCCTATTGGTAGATGAACTTAAAAAATTTGGTGTCCAGCACTCTCAATTAAAGCCTCTTTGGAAGTTTTTCTTTGAAGATCAGTACGCATCCGATATGGCTATCGGGGTTGCTATGGCTCGTATTGAGATCACGATTTTGTTTCTACCTAATGGTGGAGTTCTATTTTGTGACCCTATTAACTACCTATTATATGGATCAGACAAAGATACTTACATTCACACAACACTTAATAAATTTGTAAGTAAAGTGTCAATAAAAAGAGATGGTATGCTCGCTACCCCTAAGAAAACCTTTGCGTCTTTATTTCTACAATCGGCTATTTCGGTAAAAGAGAAGCAAGTTATCAAACTTTTAAGAGATAAAGACTTTAATTCCGTTAGAATCAAGAAAAAAGACGGCGACATTTCTCATTTACATGCTGGAAGAACTATGGGAAACGAAAAACCAATATCGGCTGAAGATTTGATAAAAGTGATTCAAAAGAGCGATTTTCAAGATGTTAGCTTGGTTAAAAGAAACGGAAAAATTGTAAATTTAAACACGGAACAAGCATTCAAACTTTAGCTGAGCAACAGAAATTGCAGGCTAAGGTGGGAGTTAATAACCGCTTTTAGTATCAAGAAGCACTTGGGCTAAGGCTCGGTATTTGCCGACTTAGCCATGATAGAAAACGAAGAACTAAAAGCAAAACTGAAAAAAGAACTTAAGGCTCTAAAATTAAATCCAGAGCATGAGGATCAAATGGTAAAAGAAATAAATTACCTCTCCAATCTATTGATAGATATTTACATTAAGAAGACAAAAGGTAACCAAAACAATCATGAATAAAGTAATTTTGTACCTGAGAGTTTCAAGCAAAGAACAGGTAGAAGGCAGTAGCTTGGAAACACAACTAGATATGTGCAGACGTTACGCAATAGACAATGGTTATGACGTTGTTGAGGTTTTTACAGAGAAGGGTGAAAGCGCCAAAACGGCGGATAGGACTGAACTCAAGTTTCTGCTTGAATATGTAGCAAAGAATAAAGACATATTTGGAGTAATTGTTTACAAAGTTGACAGGCTTGCAAGAAATACTTTAGACCATGCCTCACTCAAGATGTTTTTTAACAAATATAACGTGAGGCTAATATCTGCTACCGAAAATCTTGAGGATACTTCTGTAGGTAGATTGATAGAAAACCAGCTTGCAGGTTTTGCACAATTCGACAACGACATAAGGACAGAAAGGAGCCAAAATGGGATGATAGCTGCTATGAAGGCTGGTAGATACGTCTGGAAGGCTCCTAAGGGCTATGTGAACACAGGTGGTAAAGGAAAGTCTAATCTTGCCCTAGATAAGCCTGAATTAGTTAAAAAAATTCATCTAATTTGGGAATTAATTGATACTGGATATACACAGGAGGAAGCTAGAAAAGAAATAGCCAACAGGGGATTAACAATCAGTAAAAGTCAGTTTAACAGGATGTTAAGAAATAAAACGTATATGGGCGTTATTGAAAAGTTCGGCTTGAGTGTAATTGGTGATTTTAAACCCATTGTGGAACCAGAGTTATTTTTAAGAGTTCTAGATAAGCTAGATAGAAAAGCTAAGAAAATTCCAATTTATAGAGTTAACAATCCAGACTTTCCACTTAGAAACTTCATAGTCCACACTACCTGTAATGATGGACTTACGGCAAGCTGGTCAACAGGGAATGGTGGTAAATACGCTTATTATCGCTGCAAACGCTGCAAAAAAATTAACTACAACAAAGATGGTGACGAAGGTTTGGAAACCAAGTTTACCAATTACTTGCGTAATTATCATTATAAAGATGAATTAAAAGAGCTGATGTTAAAGGCTATTGAGGTGAATTGGGAAGACAGGAATAAAAATAATCAAAAAAGGGTTGATGAAATTGAAAGTGAAATATCAAAGCTGAAAATTCTAAATAAAGAAATAGTTGGAAAGAATTTAAGGAATGTTATCAGTGACCAACTCGCAAAAGAAATGACTACAGAAAACGAGCAGAAAATTGTGGAACTTGAACTGAAACTTCACACTCAGCAGTCAACCCTAGATGATGTAATGAAAGTTTCGGAGCATAGTCTATCGCTTCTCGAAGACATAAGCGGTGTGTGGTCACGGATAGACATTGACATCAAAAAAAGGTTCCAAAATTTCCTATTTCCCCAAAGGTTGCCTTTTGATGGTG
The DNA here is from genome assembly GCA_016198325.1 of Candidatus Curtissbacteria bacterium. Lineage (GTDB taxonomy): Bacteria > Patescibacteriota > Microgenomatia > Curtissbacterales > GWA2-41-24 > JACQIV01. The sequence goes on along the minus strand of JACQIV010000015.1, from coordinate 60,057 downwards.
CAAATTTTAGAACCGCACAGACAGCCTATTGTATCAGCCAAAACGTGATCGCTTTGGCTCAAAAATCCTCCAATGTGCCCGCGGAGGGATTCGAACCCCCAACCAATCGCTTAGAACGCGAGTGCTCTATCCGTTGAGCTACGCGGGCAATTTTTGAGCGGGTGAAGGGAATCGAACCCTCGTATCCAGTTTGGAAAACTGGTGTTCTGCCATTGAACTACACCCGCGTTAATTGGGTGGCTGAGGGGACTCGAACCCCCGACTTCCGGCTCCACAAGCCAGCGCTCTAACCAACTGAGCTACAGCCACCGTGTTTTTGAAAGTTAATTATACCAAAATTTCTTTTGATTCTATTAAAACTGCGCTTAAGAATAGGGTGCGTAGGGGCTTGATTTGTCCGCAAAAAAACTTTTATACTGATAGTCCTATGGGTGAATGGGAACCAACCAGTGTTACTCCTGTTGATTTTGTCGGTGAGCAGCAGTTAGACGAAGTTTGGGTAGAGAGAGTCAAGGAGGATATTATCTGGGAGGGCGGAGTCCAAAGTCCTGTTATTCCGCGAAAGGAAGTCGATCAATCACCCCACCCCGATTTAACAAAATTCTGGGATTAGAAGTTTTTTTCTTTTGGTAACTTTGAGAGAAGTCTTTTTGCGTTTTTATAGGTAACCCTATACTTGTATGGGTGATAAAGGAAGGCTGCCGGGGCGTCTTCTGTTAGGAATCTTTGGAAATCTGCATATAATTCCTTTCTTTTTGCTTCGTCTTGAGTAACCCTTCCGTCCTCGAGAAGTTTGTCTATTTTTACGTTTTTATAGCGTGTAATATTTGTTTTAGTTTGGGTTGAATGCCAAAGAGAGTATTGATCCGGGTCCTGTCCAAGTTTTTGAACTGCCAACAAAGCTTGAAAATTAGAAGGGATCTCCTTTTCTATTTTTACTTCGCAATCAACTCCAATTGACCTCCAATCTTCCGCAATATTTTCAGCTAAATTCTTTAGGTCTTCAGTTGTTGAAAGTACAATTTTTTGCTGAATTTGTGCCTTTGAAAGTAGTTCCCTTGCCTTTGCAGGATTATACTCGTATCTTTTGAGGGAATCGTTGTACGCCCAGGAATTTGGCGAAACAGGGCTGTCAGAGAGGTGACCTTCAAGGTTTTCGCGGTTAATGGCATATGTGAGCGCTTGTCTAAGCTCTTTGGAGGAGAAGATTTTATCATTATTATCAAAAAATATTACTATTTCCTCGCCAAAGTCCGTAGATTTTTCGACTTCCAAATTCGGCCAATTTTCAAAAAAAGCCGAGTTGGTTAAACTTGCGGTTTTTATTTCTCCGATTTGAAGAGCATTTAATGCCTGCTCCTGTCTATCGTAAAATTTAATTTCAACTTTTGGCAGTTGTTTATTCTTAGGAACAAGGCTAATTTTCTTGACTGAATCTCCTATTTTTTCGATATTTACAATTCGAAATTCGCCAGTCCCATAAAATGTTTTTGATTTAAAAACCGGTTTATTCAGAATTAAAGGGAACGAAGCAATTGGATTCGGCAATTTAAATTCTATCGCTTTATTGTTAAGCGCGGTGATTTGAACGCCTTGAATGGCAATTGATAGGTCTTTTGCAGAAACTTCTGAAACGTCATGCCACGAAAGATTGTCTTTTAGAAAAACTACATAGTTTTTACCGTCTTCTGAAACTGTCCAATGGGATGCAAGTGCTCCTTTTGGTTTACCCGCGGGGTCTGTGACAATTAAGGGGTCCGTAACTAAATACAAGATTTCGGCAGGTATATTTTCCAGCGTGTAAACCCCGACATAACCCATGGAAATAAGATTAGAACGGGACACGTTTGTCCAAATTTTTCCAATGGTTACTAATATAGTAGTTAAAACAAGGATAATTACAATTATCCAAAGCCTATACTTTGTAAGATACGCAGTACTTAACCTCCACCAAAAACGAAAGCGTCTGAGGCTGATATTTGCAAAATACATCTACTTAATTACTACCAGAAGGATAGAAAGTGCCAATAAAAGTATTGCAAGAATAATTGTTAAATAAAGAAATAATTTTTCAACGCCTCTTTTGGATCTGTAAAAGCCCCCGGACCCTCCAAAAACAGAACCAATCCCCGTTCCTTCTGCCTGTAGCAGGACAACAACCACGAGTCCTGCGGCAATTGCTATTTGTAAAACCAATAGTATACTTTTCATCTCAAATTTCGAACGACAGCCTTGGCTATCTTATCACTGTCATGATAAAGAGGAAAGTCCGCGTTTACAAAATCCCCCAACAATACTTTGTGGGCAGTTTTAACTTTTGTGGCGTCATGTTCAACGTATTTATATTTTAATTTTTTAGGAATGATGGGAGCACGATTTTCATTCACAAGGTAAAGATCAAAAACATCCTTACTCAGATGTTTTTTTAACGCTTGAATGAAGTCGGAAACCTTATAGTTTGGTGTTTCGAAAGGCTTGTTGGCAATATTCACAATGAATATCTTTTTAGCGGTAGATTTTAATAGGGCAATTTTTACTTGTTGGACAATAATAACCGGCAGGACGGTACTAAATAAATCCCCCGGCCCGACAATAATAAGATCGGCTTCGTTGATCGCTTTAATAGTCGGGGGGTAAGCTTTTGCATCTTTCGGATCCAAAAATACCTCTTCTAAGGAATTTCCGTCATTATATTTTCCAAGATCAATATTTTTTTCCCCGTAAATTTTTTTATCGCTTTTGGTTAATGCCCATATATTTACATCGCCTACAGTTGCAGGCAAAACACGACCCTTGCTTGATACTATCTTGGAAAACTCGACTAATGCTTTATTTATGTCGCCTTTATATATATCCGTTAAAGCTACAAAAATAAGGTTTCCAAGTTTTTGGCCTCTTATGTCAGTATCTTTTCCGTATCTTTCACCGGCAAAACGGTATACAAAAAGGTCTTTAAGAACCGATTCTTCCTCGGAAAGTGCAGCAAGACAATTGACAATGTCTCCGGGAGGAGGAACAGAAAACGCACGCCTTAACCTTCCTGCAGAACCTCCGTCATCCGCCATGGATACAACTGCCGTTAAATCAAAGTTCTTTCTCGATCTTAAACCTTTTAGAACCTGGGCGGTTCCTACACCTCCCCCAAGACACACAACTTTAACTACCTTTTCCGGAACTTCGAAATAGTGTCTTAAAAATGATCCTATCATGGGGATTATCTTACCTCTAAAAAGACGAGGCTAGCAAATTTATTCGAAAATTATATGAAAAACTTTTTGAGTTAGAGTAATTATGACTGCAACAAGAATTATTGCAGTGATCTCATTAAAAAAGAAGGCTGGAATAATTACACCTTGTACGTTTGCCCCTGGAAAATCGTACGCTCCGACAGAAAATCCCGGGAGGAAATTTAAAAGCGCGAAGATAAAGGCGATATTTAGAATTAACATCAACAGACCAAACGTTAAATGATTAACAGGAAGTAGGACAAGGGAAAATATTGGGTTTATAATCAGCGAGATAATTACCAGTCCTGCAACGACAATTAGCAAGTTTTTAGGATCGGCGCCGACAGAAATTGTCGGTACAAGACTATATGCGACATAAAAAGAAACTGCAGTTACAATTACTTTTCTGATGTAATGCTTCATAGAAAAAATTACCTTTCCCTAAAGTTTGTCATATGGAAGCGACTTACTGCAACATCACGTTTTGACAATAAATGCCCGCGACCTGAGAAGCCTGTGATAGGAAATTGCGAACCTGTGTGCTTCGTCCCGCAATGCCTGTACTAATTGCCTTGCCGGGCTTTCTTTTGTCAGGGAAATAGGCATAACTCTCGTAGGTATATATATTTCTTCTCGTCTTTTAGCAAGTGACACTATAGGGACATTGACTTTGTATTTGATCGTAACTGACAATGCAGCGTTCAACTGACCCCGACCGCCATCTATGATGACAAGATCCGGAGTTGACCAATCATTTTTGAACCGTCTTGCCAATACCTCCCTTATCATTTCGTAATCATCGGGTTTTTTAGAATACTTTATTTTGAACCTGCGGTACTCCCTTTTTTCGGGGTGACCGTTTATAAATACAATCATCGAACCCGTTGCGTGTTTCCCTTGAAAATTGGAGATGTCGTAACATTCTATTTTTTTTGGTATTTTTTCAAGTTCTAATTTTTCTTTAATATCCTTTAACCTCAGCTGAGTCAGGTCATCAACCAGCGTCGGTGTTTCTAGAAATTCTCTCGGAGTGTGGTAAGTAGTTAATAAGTATTCAATTTTTTCTATTTGCTTTTTAAGCAAACCCGCCTCTTCGAACATTTGTCTTTGTGCAAATTGACGCATTTGAATAATTAATTGGTTCACTACTAATTTACTCTTGCCCGATAAAAACTTTTTTATTCTGTATATGTCTTTTATATATTTTTCTTTCGCTTCTTCCGAAGCATAGGGATATGGACACAGACCCAAATGTACGTATAAGCATTTTTTCGGCGCTTTTTTATGGTGACAATAAGGAAATATACGTCTGACTAAACGCATGACTTCCCTTGCAGTTTTGGCCGAAGGAAAAGGCCCAACAAGAAAATCGCCACTTTTTTTGATCTGCTTTCTTGCGATTTCTATGATTGGAACTTCGCCGGCTGATATTTTTATATAAAGTGGGCTCTTATCGTCCTTTGCCTGTATGTTAAAAAACGGTTTGTATTTTCTTATAAGTTCGGTTTCCAGAAGGAGCGCTTCAAATTCCGAAAAAACTTTAAGATAGTCAATACTTGCAATTTTTGAAACGAGCATGCTTGTTTTCGGTCCGAGGTTCTTTGAATTAAAATAAGAAGCGACCCTTTTTTTTATTGAAATTGACTTTCCGACGTAAATAACGCGATTATTATCAAAGAAAATATAGACGCCGGGACTTTCCGGTAATTTTTTTATTTCATTAACTCTTAACACAGATTTGGTAATTTTACTGTAAATGATGGGGAAGTTTGATCTTCTTTTTGTGAAGTTTGTTATAAAGAAGAAGGCCAAAAATTATTATTAGTGCAGAAAGGCTGATTGTAGCCATAAACGATGGAGAAATTGCAAGATAATAAAAAGGGATTATGGAAACGTTTTTTGACGCCTGTACTTCGCCGAAGGTTAGCACTAAGGTTTCGTCTTTTTTCGCCAAATATCCACTGCTTTGGACCTTAAATTCTATTTCCCTTTTAGAAAAAGGTGGCATTACTTCAACCTTCTTGGGATTTTCGGATGTAATTTTTAATGTCGTTGTTTCAAGCAAAAGGTTAGTCGGTACTATTGCAGAAGACCCAATGTTGCGGATAGATGCCTTAATATTAGTCGGGACTCCGGAGATTATTTTTTGAGGTGCATCTATTTCGATCTGCGGAGTCGCAGTTACAATCGGCAAACTGGTTGCAAACGAAACATACACGTATTTTTTCCCCTGGTCTTCCTCCTTTTTATAAGAACCAGCTGGTAACGGAGCCGTTGAGGATGTCCCGCGTTGAATTAAGGTGATATGGTTGAAGTCCAGTTTATTGAAATAATCCAGTCCTCCGGATGTTGATGCCCAAGTTGGATCTATCTGTACCCAACCTAATTTATCATCCCAATATTCCGGCCATGCATGCAACAGGTCTCCCTGCGTTTCGAATGAAAGTGGTCTAAGGCGGGAATTCTGCGTATATGCATACCCTACGACTTCACGTGCAGGGATACCTTTTGCCCGTGCGAGTGCAATGAATAAATCAGTAAATTCCATGCAAACTGCCTCACGCGGATTCGTGTATGCTGCCAGTGCCCCGAGTCGTTCGATATTTTTTTGGTTCAACTTTTGTTCACTGTAAGTTAAATAATTTGAAACGAAATCGTAAATTTCCTGCGGGCTTTTTAGGTCACTTGCCTTATCCCTTATTTCCGGGGAATCTATTTCCCAGTATTTTTGTGGTGATGTGTATTTTTTACGCTCTTGAGCTGATAAGTTATTGTCTATATTACGGGAGGGCTTACTAAAAACTTCAACGTATCCCTTTACGGCTATATTTAGTCCCGACTTTGGGCCAAGCCTATATTTTGCAACATAATTTGAATCACTATCCAGGATGACGTCGACGGGAGGAGGTTCTATAGAGCTTAAGACAACTTTTTGGTAGTTATTATCCGGTGGCAGTGTAATTTCCTGAATTTGTGCCGTTACGTTTTTGTTGTATAAGTAATAGTTAAGCGTATACTCAAATACTTGTTTTTCCCCAAAAGACATTGAGATGCCGGAAGTAGTTAGCTGTTCTTTGTTAAATGAATAAACTTGGTTTCTTCCCTGCCTTAAAGTTTCTAGAGGTGTTGGGTAAGCGAATGCGTTCGGGCCAAACGTAACAGGGGTCGCAACACTTGCTTCGTACTTGCCAATATCCGAATTTTTAGCCAGTCGCGGAATGGAGACTTCCCATATTTGCCCGGATTTTGTTGCCAGTTCCTGGGACGAGTATGCCAGTTTCCATGGCAGTGTCTTATCAAGTCCAATAACCCGCTCGTTGAACTTGACCGTAATTGTCGTAATATTATTTTCAAACTTTACATCCGCTTGCATTGGACCGACCCGGTCGGATGCCCTGACTTCTGAGACTTTTGTTGAGCCTATTTTGAGTTCAAATTTGTCTGCGTAGTAGTTTGCGGTTTTGTTCTTGAGGATAATATCTTCAGAAACTTGTGTTTTACCACTTTCAAGAATCGTATACTGGACCTGGTAATCCGTTTCGAATTCACCTTCTGCGTAAACATTTTGCGGGTAGTAGAGCTTAAAGGATACAAGTACTATTAAAGTAAAAATTGTTACGAACAGAAATTTCACTTTGTTTTATTTTAGAATAAATAGACCAAACCCTAACAGCCAGTGATTTCACTTTGCCTTTTTTCTTAGGCTTATAAAGCAAACTATAAAATCTTACTTAAGAATTGTCCCGTATAGGATTTCGGGGACTTGGAAATATCATAGGGGGTTCCGACTGCTACTACTTCCCCTCCTCCATCGCCTCCTTCGGGGCCAAGGTCTATTATCCAATCAGCGTTTTTAACAACATCCAAGTTATGCTCGATCACCACTACGGAATTTCCCTGCGCTACCAATCTTTGCAGAATTAAAAGAAGCCTTTCTATGTCGGCAAAATGCAAACCGGTTGTTGGTTCGTCGAGAATGTATAAAGTTTTACCAGTGGCTTTTTTAGATAGTTCTGTTGCCAACTTAACTCTTTGAGCTTCCCCTCCGGATAATGTAGGAGCCGGCTGGCCTAAATGAATATATCCAAGACCTACGTCATAAATTGTTAAAAGTTTGTTTTTAATTTGCGGTATGTTTTCAAAAAAACTTAAGGCTTCTTCGGCTGTCATACTTAGAACGTCTGCAATATTTTTCCCCTTATAGTGAATTTCTAATGCTTGCTCGTTGTATCTTTTTCCCTGACAAACTTCACAATCAACATACACATCCGGTAAAAATTGCATCTCAATTTTTACCTGCCCTTCACCCTCGCAAGATTCACATCTTCCGCCCTTAACATTGAAAGAAAATCTTCCCGGTTTATAACCACGAATTCTTGCGTCCATGGTTTTTGAGAAAATGTCACGGATATAAGTAAAAACACCCGTGTAAGTTGCCGGGTTTGACCTAGGAGTCCTGCCAATAGGTGATTGGTCGATTAAAATTACCTTATCAAGATTTTCTTCTCCGGAAATCGCTGTATGGCTGCCCGGCTTTTCTTTCGACCTGTAAAATTCTCTTGCCAAAGTCCTATACAGGATATCGTGAACCAGGGTAGATTTTCCGGATCCGGAAACGCCAGTAACGCAAATCAACTTTCCAAGCGGAAAGTTAACATTTATTCTTTTAAGGTTGTGCTCTTTTGCGCCAAAAATGGTCAGCGTTTTATTATCAAGGGATTTGGCAATTGATGACAAATAAACTCCCCCGTTTTTTCCGTTTTTAAGATTTATATTTTTTTTACCTGTCAAGTATTTCGCAGTTAATGAGTTCGGGTTTTTAAGTATTTGTGTCGGAGTCCCCTGAGCAATTATTCTTCCCCCATGTTCTCCCGCCCCCGGCCCAAAATCCAAGATTTCATCGGCTTCCATCATCATATCTTTATCGTGCTCGACTACGATAACCGTGTTTTGTAAGTCCCTTAATTTTTTTAATGTAGTTATCAACCTGTTGTTGTCTCTTTGATGCAAACCAATTGATGGTTCATCCAGGACATATAAGACTCCGGACAGTCCGGAACCAATTTGTGAAGCAAGCCGGATTCTTTGTGCCTCTCCACCGGCAAGTGTCGACGCGGAACGGTTAATAGTCAGATATTCAAGACCAACATCCAAAAGGAAATTAACCCTTGATATTAGTTCTTTAAATATGGGCTTTGAAATTTGCGTTTCTCTTTCGGAGAGAATGTTTTTTTCGTTATCCGAGAGGTTCTTTAGCCAATTATGAAGCTCACTTATTGAAAGAGTCGAAACTTCGGATATTGGTCTTTTGTTTACGGTTACCGATAAAACCTCCTTTTTAAGTCTTGTTCCGCTGCAATTCTCGCAAATATCCTGCCTCATAAATTTTTCAATTTCCCCCCGTACGAAGTCTGAGTCCGTTTGGGAATATCTTCTTTCGAGACCAGGAATAACTCCTTCAAAATTAGTATTAATTGTTACTAACTTTCCATATCTGTTGGGACCTTTTATGCGATAAGTTTTGGAATCCCCGCGAAGAATCAAACTTTTAGCTTCTTCGCTAAGGCTCCCAAAGGGCTCATCGATTTGGATATTGTTCTGCTTTGCTACTCCCTCAAGTACACGCCAGGACCATGTGTCGGACTCTATAATTCGAGCCCACGGCAAAATCGCACCTTCTGCAATAGAAAGAACCGAATTAATTATAAGTCCCTCATCCACTCGCCTGATTGCTCCTAAACCGTTACATGCCGGACATGCTCCGTGGGGCGAATTAAAAGAAAAACTTCTGGGCTCTATTTCTGGCAGAGATATATTATCGATTGGGCATGTAAATTTTTCAGAAAAAAGATGCACCTTTAGTTCTAGGGGATACTCGGGTATTCCGAAAGTCTTATCCAGTATTTCCCCAACATAAATGTTGCCATCTGCATGTTTAAGGCCCTGTTCGACGGATTCGGTAAGCCTTGGTTTTTCGGCCGGAATTGTCAATTTATCGATAACTACCTCGATTGAATGTTTATTGGTTTTAATAAGTACAAAATCGTCACCTATGTCCTTAATTTGCCCATCGACCCTGACTTGTTTAAATCCTTTTTTTGCAATATCACGAAAAAGTTCTTTAAATTCACCTTTTCTATCTTTTACAACGGGTGCAAGTATGACAATTCTTGTTGGTTTCTTTGAACCGGGGTCATTTAGTTTTTGTATTTCATCAACAATCTGCTGAGGTGACTGGTGAGATATTTCGCGGCCACAAACGGGGCAATGCGGATGCCCGATTCGTGCGAACAGGAGTCTAAGGTAGTCATAAATCTCTGTAATTGTGCCCACGGTTGAACGCGGGTTTCTGGATGTGGATTTCTGGTCTATGGAGATTGCCGGGGAAAGCCCTTCTATCAGATCCACGTCGGGTTTGTCCATGACTCCAAGGAATTGTCTTGCATAAGACGCAAGTGACTCTACATAGCGTCGTTGTCCTTCGGCATAAATAGTATCGAAGGCAAGCGATGATTTACCGGAGCCGGAAATACCGGTAAATACTACAAGTTTATTTTTGGGAATCTCAACACTTATGTTTTTGAGGTTATGGACACGAGCGCCTTTTACTTTTATTTTGTCTATCATATTTTTAACCTTTCATTTACATTTCATCCCGTAGACGGGAAAGATAATCCATTTTTTCTATTTTAACTGTAAAATTTGGTCCCGGAGTATTGCTGCCCGCTCAAAATCCAGTATCCTTACTGCCTCTTTCATCTCCCTGTTAAGAACACGTATTAATTTGCTTTTATCTTCTGGTAGCAAATTCCCTGTTAGGGCTCTTTCAAGAGTCTTGCTGATGACCTGGTCTTGGAATATTTTCTTGTCGTCTTCGTAAATTTTTTCGCGGTCAACTAGTTTTTCTCTTATCGGCTTTTCGATGGTCTTCGGACTGATTCCGTATTTGTTGTTGAAGTCTATCTGTATTTTCCTTCGCCTTTCCACCTCGTCTATGGCTTTTTGCATCGAGTGTGTTACGGTATCTGCATACAATACGACTTCCCCGTCAACATGCCGCGCCGCTCTTCCCATTGTTTGGATTAGAGCTGTTCCGCTTCTTAAAAATCCTTCTTTATCCGCATCTAATATTGCCACTAGTGTGACTTCGGGAAGATCTAAGCCTTCTCTGAGTAAATTAATACCTACAAGAACATCATAATTACCCAGGCGAAGATCATCGAGAATATCTGTCCTATCCAAGGTCTGGACTTCCGAATGTAAATACTGAACTTTAACATTTTTTTCCGAAAGATAATTTGAAAGTTCCTCTGCCATCCGTTTGGTTAATGTTGTAACAAGTACCCGCTGACTTTTTTTAATTTTCTTTTCTATTTCTTTTATCAAATCGTCGATCTGACCCTCTGTTGGTTTTACCGTTATCGTTGGGTCTAAAAGCCCTGTTGGCCTTACCAGTTGCTCGACGACTTGCCCGGAAACTGACAATTCGTAAGGTGCAGGGGTTGCCGAAGAATAGATTACCTGATTAATCTTTCTTACGTATTCCTCATATTTTAAGGGCCGATTGTCGTAAGCAGAAGGAAGTCGGAAACCAAAATCAACCAGCATTTCTTTTCTTGCCCTGTCGCCGTTATACATTCCATGGATCTGAGGAATTGTCATATGTGATTCATCTATTACCAATAGGAAATCTTTAGGAAGGTGCTCAAATAAACTAAACGGAGGGTCACCAGGTTTCCTCCCGTCAAAATGCCTGGAGTAATTTTCAATACCTTTGCAATAACCTAGAGTTTTTATCATTTCCATGTCGTATTTTGTTCTTTCCCGTAGACGATGTTCTTCGAGTAATTTTTTCATTTTATGTAGTTCTTTCAATCTAAATTCCAGCTCTTTTTCTATTGATTTTAATGCGCCTTCTTTTGATTCTTCCGATGCAATATAGTGTTTTGCCGGATATATGGCCAGTGAGTTTACCTTCTTTTGAATTTCACCGGAAACGGGATGGATTATTTCTATGTTTGTTAGTTTTTCCCCTGTAAACAAAAGTCTGATTCCGTTATTTTCGTATGCAGGATAAATATCGATTGCACTTCCTCTAACCCTATATGTTCCTCTTATGAATTCACTATCATTTCTTTCATATTGGATACGTGCTAAGCTTTTGAGGAGTCCGGTCCTTGACCAGTTATCTCCAACTTCCAAATATATCCTTGCGTTTTGGTATTCTTGTGGCGGACCCAAGTTGTAAATAGCTGAAACGGAGGCAACGACAATTACATCTTTTCTGGTTGCGAGTGCTGTCGTTGCTGCGAGCCTTAGCTTATCAATTTCTTCGTTTACTTCCGTTTCTTTTTCGATGTAGGTATCGGTCGTTGGCAGATATGCTTCAGGCTGATAGTAATCATAGTAAGAAACAAAGTAACTGACTGCATTTTCCGGAAAAAATTCTCGGAATTCCTGATAAAGTTGGGCAGCAAGAGTTTTATTATGTGAAATAATTAGTGTGGCTTTTTGAATGTTTTGAATTACGTTTGCCACCGTAAAAGTTTTCCCGGATCCTGTTACGCCAAGGAGTGTTTGGTTTTTATATCCTTTTTTTAAACCCTCGGTTAGGCTTTCGATTGCTTGAGGTTGGTCTCCTGTCGGTTTATAGTCGGATGTTAATTTGAATTTCATTGCAAAGTTTTATTATACAGTAGTTTGATGCGAAGCCTGAAGAAGGTGAGCTATCTTTTTTTAATTACTACCCTAACCGCTCCGAAAGCCATTCCTGCTCCTGCAGCAGCAAGTATTATGTTTCTTGCGGTTCTTCCTTTAGGGCTTTTCAGGAATGCTCCGAGTTCTGCAAAATTACTTGCAGCTGCCCCATTTCCAAATTGCGCCAGAGTTTCCCTTGAAACATAAAGACTCAGCCCGATTTTTTGCAACTGCCTTTGTATCATGTCCAGAACTTTTCCACTCCCAGGATGGGGCACTAAAGCTTCACTCTCCGGATTTTTCATTGTTAAATATTTGATAAGACCAAACAGCGGCCCGTTTCTTATGGCTTCATAGACTTCGAATCCTTTCATGCTAAAATTATTTGACCCGGTCGGCATATCCATTGCCCAGGAATCTTCGGGATAATCTTCTTTATTAATCGGGAATGTGATTAATCGGCTCGGTTTCATAATGATTTCCGAATCTTCCAATGTAAGATCTTTTCCTTCGAAGGCAATTCCTGATTTTTGATCGGAAAAAACTGCCATATCCAACCCTGGATCAAGACTGGGAGTATAGTGCTCGACACTTACGGCCAGGATTTTATCTTTGTCTCCATAACCAATTCTCCTTAGTTTGTCCAAGAAGTAAACCGGACCGACACACCCGGCATAGACATCAACTGTTTCTGCATGACTTATGTTGAGCCTCCCTGAAACTACTCCTGAAATATTGTTCTCTTTTCCTAACGGGTAAGTAGTGATGACAGCAAAAAGGTCGACAGCTTCCGGTTTCCAGCCTTTTTGTAAAAGCAGGGCTTTTGCCATTTTTTCTGCCATACAAGGAATTGTTTCGAGCCTTGAATCAGATTCTTGGCCTAACGGCTGCCGGTAATGTCTTATAATAATACCGGTTTTGCGCCTTATGTCTTCTGCGCTCAATGATGGGCTATTTTTATTGTTTTTAGCAATAAATTCGACCAGATCTTGATTAGTGACTACTTGAGGTTCGGGAAGAAAACTTGCAACAAGTGGAGTATCTTGACTTGGAATTTCTGTCTCGATTTTTAATGACACGGTAATTGCAATTTATAGACCTTTTTTTGCCCATTGACAACTTCGGGTTTTATTTGGTATTTTGTTTTTATGCCGCAAGTTATTTATAAACGTCAGAGGCAAATTTTAGATTATTTAGAAAGTTATATAAGAGATCACGGACACGCCCCTACGCTAGTTGAGATCGCTAAGAATCTCGGAGTAAAGTCTCTTGCTACCGTTCACGAGCATCTTCAAACACTCGAGAAGAAAGGTCTTATAAAAAAATCTTCCGGGTTGGCAAGGGGGATTGAGTTACTGGACAGAAAAATTGGGGAAGTTGTACGCGGGATTGAACTTCCGCTACTTGGTTTTATCGCAGCCGGGTCACCTATCGAACCTTATACGGATCCTAATGCGAAATTTCAGGTTTCACCAAACATGGTCTCCCAAAACAAGAAATCCTATGTTCTCCAGGTAAGAGGAGAATCGATGATTGAAGACGGGATACTGGACGGGGATTATGTGGTTGTTGAGGAAACTAGCCAGGCGAGAGACGGAGACATAGTGGTTGCTATGATCGGAAACGGTATTGTTACTCTCAAGAGATTCTATAAGGAGCAGGACAGAGTTCGGCTGGAGCCGGCAAATTCAACGATGCAACCTATTTTCGCAAAAAGTGTATCGATACAGGGCAAGTGTGTCGGGGTAATACGAAAATACAATTAGTAAAGCCCATTACCGGGGACTTGAAGTTCTTTATCTGATACGATTATTTGCCTTTAAATTTGTTACTGTCCGGTAATTAGGGCGAAGAAAAGTATAAAGACTGCAAGAGCCATAACACTAAAGGTTACGCGAATTCCAAGATTAGATATCGGCCCGTTTTTATGTTCACCCATAATTTTTTCGTTATTCCCTACCCTCGCAATCATAAACAATAGGGGAACAGCGGCAACTCCGTTAAACACAGCAGTAAATATCAAAGCTTTGATAGGGTCAACACCCAGAAAGTTAAGGGAAAGTCCAACAAGTGTTGCTATAGTGATTACTGCATAAAACCCTGTAGCGTGTCGGAACTTTCTGTGTAATCCTTCTTTCCAACCCATAGTTTCGCTAATCGCATAAGAAGCAGAACCTGCTAAAACAGGGACAGCAAGTAATCCGAGCCCGATCACTCCGATAGAAAAAATCAATTTTGCAACGAGGCCTGCATTTGGGAAATTCTGAACTAGAGGTTCTAGTGCCTTAGCGGCGTCGGCTGCCGTATTTATTTCTGTTACGCCACCTTTAAATAAAACTGATGCGCTAACAACTACAATGAACCACGCGGTCACACTTGCAAGTGTCATTCCTACAAAATTATCAATTCTAAGATTATGTATAAATTTTTTGCTAATTCGCGGAATTCCTCCACCTTCCGCAAGGCGGTGCTCGGATATTTCATTTTCCACCACTTCCGACGTATCCCAAAAGAACAAATAGGGAGATACTGTTGTACCAAGCATGCCGACAAAAATGTACAGGCTTTCGAAATTTACTTTGGGGTGAAACGTGAAGGTTTCTTTAAAAATCGCTCTCCAGGACGGATTAATAATAAAGGCAGTAACAGGGTAGGCAAGGAGTGCAATTGCGAGCCATTTAAGTATATGCGCATATGTTTTGTAGGGTACAAAAATCTCAAGTAATATAACCACTATTGCATAAAAAATCGCCAAAAAAACAAAAGGTATGGGCATTAGTAATTGGGTTGTTGCTGCCATCGCGCCAAGGTCCGCACCGATGTTAATTGTATTTGCAACAACAACCAGTAAAACCGATAAAAAAAGAAGCCGCCTGCTGTAATTTTCTTTTAAAATGGCTGCCAGCCCCTTGCCAGTTACTGCACCAATCCTGGCGCACGATTCCTGCACAGCTAAGAGCAGTGGGTACATTAGCGGAAATGCCCAGAGTAGCCCAAATCCAAATCCGGCGCCTGCCTGAGAATAAGTTGCAATGCCGGAGGGGTCGTCGTCAGCTGCCCCTGTTACCAATCCGGGACCAAGGATGCGTATAAAGCGATTAAAACGATTGCTATTTGGAATAGTTTTTCCCGGTTCTTCTGTTTTTTGCACTATTTTCTTTTTTTGCGGAGCTTGTGGTAAATATAAGCTCCTACAAGAAGTATAGAAACGGCTATTATAAGAATGTCAAATTTCCGAAAATAAGGCCTTATTATTTCCCAGTTTTCTCCAAGTTTTACTCCGATAAATGTTAAAAAATACGACCAAATCAGCGAACCGAAAAAAGTAAGTGCCGAAAATTTCCAGAATGAAAGCTTGGCAATACCAGCGGGAAGTGAGATAACTGTTCTTACAGCGGGTAATACCCTAGCTACTGCTGCTAACCACTGCCCATATTTATGGAATAACTTTAGTGAACTGTCAAATTCTTCTTCCGTAAGGAGTATAAATTTACCGTATTTTTGAACTAGTTTCCGGACTACTGCTTTCTCTCCGTAAAAACCCAGTGCATATGCTGCCCATGAGCCAACCAAATTTCCGAAAGCACCTGCAAAAACAACCAGGACGAGGTTAAACCTACCTTCCGATACGAGAAATCCGGAAAAAGGCATTATCACTTCGGAGGGAATAGGTATTAAGGCGGATTCCAGTGCCATCAGGAGGAATACCCCCGGGTACCCTAGATTGGAAATGACACCCATGACCCAAAAAACTAATACTTCAAGTATCGATTCACCCATTATTTGACAAGAATTTAACTTAAGTTAAAAATGACGTCCTCCCCGGACTAAAGTCCGGGGTTTTCGTCTTTCTAGATAGATTCGGTACCATCCCAATATCTTAAGCCGGGGGTTTCATCGCTAGAAATAAAACTCCACCGGACAAAGCAGAATAATTTTTTTCTTCGCTAGCTGGACTTTCATCTCTAATTTGAAAGTCTTGGTATTCTCGCTCATAATAAGTGCCATCATGGACGGCATTTTGTATATTGTATCTACTCCTATAGGTAATATGAAAGATATCACTTTAAGGGCAATCGAAACTTTGGAGTCTGTTGACTCTATCTTGGCTGAAGATACTCGAGTGACGGGCAAATTATTGAGGCACTATGAAATTGTCAAGAAAATGACTTCTTTAAATGATTTCAATGAAGAATCCAGAATCCCTAAGATTATTTCGGGGCTGAAGGATGGTCGTAGCATAGCTCTTGTTTCCGACGCAGGAACTCCGTTAATTTCGGATCCGGGTTTTAAGCTGGTAAGGGAAGCTCTTAAACATGAAATAAGGGTTGAATCCATTCCCGGCCCGTCTGCTGTGATTTCGGCTTTGACAATTTCGGGCTTGCCTCCTGATAAATTTCTTTTTTTGGGTTATCTACCGAAAAAAGACGGGAAGCGGAGAAAAATTATTTCCGACCTTAAATCTTTTGCACAAATTATACGCCCGACAATTATCCTGTACGAGTCCCCATACCGCCTTACGAAAACATTAACTGACATCATGGATATTTTTGGAGACATTGAGATAGTTACAGGTAGAGAACTCACAAAGTCATTTGAAGAGGTGAACAGAATGCGGATCTCGGAAATATTGACGCATTACTCACAGGGTGTAAAGGGTGAATTAGTTGTTCTTTTCTAGAGCAGACTGCGGCCCGTCATTTGCGAGGGTTTTGGGATTTGAAGAATTCCAAGGATTGTCGGCGCAACATCTGCAAGTAAACCTCTTGGTAGCTGGACAGTAGAGCCTTGCAACTCTTTAAAAATGAATACGCAGGGGACAGGGCTATTATTGTGTTCCGTATCGACTTCCCCGGTTCTTAAATTTAGCATTTCTTCTGCATTCCCGTGATCTGCCGTTATTATGACTCCCCCTCCCATCCCTAGCGTTGTTTTGACAATCAAACCTAACTGAAAATCTACACACTGAACAGCTTTGAGTGTTGCGTCAATTTTCCCGGAATGCGAAACCATATCCGCATTGGCAAAGTTGACCACGATAAAATCGTATGCTCTTGTATTTATTCTTGCGATTAGTTGTTTAGTAATTTCCGGAGCGGACATTTCCGGCTTTAGGTCGTAAGAGGCAACTTTTGGGGAATCGATAAGAATCCTGTCTTCACCGGAAAAAGGCTTTTCCAATCCTCCATTGAAAAAATAAGTAACGTGGGCGTATTTTTCGGTCTCAGCTATATGTAGTTGTTTGGCATTTCGTTCCGAAAATATTCGTGCGATAGGCATAGTTACTTCTTCGGGTGAGAAAGCAACCCTGTTTACGGGCATTCCTTTGGCGTATTCAGTTAATGAAACGAAAAAAAGGTTTTTTAGTTTTGGTCCACGTTCGAATGTTTGAATTTTTTCACCGCTTGATGATTTTTGTTTGGTTAGGTCTTCTGTGATCAATGCCTCTGTGATTTGCCTTGCCCTATCCGGCCTGTAATTGAAAAAAATTACAGCGTCATTTTCGGAAATCGGTCCCACCGGTATGTTGTTCTCGTCTACTATAACTAAAGGTTCTATAAATTCGTCAGTTTTTGCTTCCGCGTAGGATTTATCGATTGCTGCCAGAGGATCAGTATTTCTAATTTCGGCATTTCCCAATAATGCCTTATATGCTTTTGCCGTTCTTTCCCAACGGTTATCCCGGTCCATGGAATAGTATCTGCCGGAAATGGAAGCAATTTGCCCGAGTCCGTTTTGTTCAAGCCTGCTTTTAAGTTGGCTCACAAACAGTTTTGCCGAGGCGGGTGGGCTGTCACGTCCGTCGGTAAAAATATGTATTTTAACTTTAGAAGCTGGAAGCTGTTGTTTCTTAATGAAGGACAAGAGAGCATATAAATGTTCGATCTGACTATGAACCGACCCAAGTCCGGCAAGGCCCATGAGGTGAATATTCGAACCGTGTTCTTTAATGTGAGCAACAGCATCAAGGAATGACTGATTTTCATAGAAGGTAGCATCTGCAATCGCAGTATTAATCCTGAGAAGATCCTGAAAAACAACTCTGCCTGCCCCGAGGTTAAGATGACCGACCTCACTGTTGCCAACTTGTCCTTCCGGTAAACCTACCGCTTGTCCCGATGCTATTAGTAGGGTGTGTGGAAAGGAGAACCAGAAAGAATTGAAATTTATGGGATTTGCCCGAGTTATTGCATTACCCGGACTGTCCTGGGAAACTCCCCAGCCGTCCAGGATACAGAGAATAAGTGGCTTAGGTTTTTCTTGAATCTTAAACATGTAAAGAATTAAGAAAGTTCGTGTTCAATTTCTAAAAGGCGATTGTATTTTGCAACTCTTTCTCCTCTTGCAGGTGCCCCAAATTTTGCATATTCACAATTAATACCGACCGCAAAATCAGAGATAAATGGATCGTTCGTTTCTCCGGACCTATGGGAGGTAATAATCTTCAACCCCGCTTTTTTTGCCGCTTTCACAACTTCCAAGGTTTCTGTGATTGTTCCAACTTGATTTGGCTTGATGATAATTCCACCAATAGCTTTTTCGTCTATTGCTTTTTTTAGCCTGGTTAAGTTTGTACTGGTCAAGTCGTCACCGACTATTATTGTTTCGTTACCCATTTTCCTAACCAGATTAGCCCAGTCACCCCAATCGTCTTCGCCAAGCGGATCCTCCAGCGAGAGTAGGTGATACTGTTCATTCAGGGTGACGTAATAATCAATAAAGTCGCTACCACTTAAGGCAACCGGTCTATCTTTAATTTTATAGGAGCCTCCTTTCTTAAAGTGAGATGCCGCGACGTCGAGGCTAAGGAAAACATCCAGGCCAAGTTTATAGTTTGCCCTGGCAATGCCTTCCTCGAGAAGCTTGAAGCCGTCGAGATTAGCATATAGGGTGGGCGCATAACCACCTTCATCGCCAACTAAAAAAATGCCACTATGGGAAATTATTGTTTGTTTTAGTGCATAATAAATTTCGGCACCAATTCTTAATGCTGTGGAATAAGAATGCGCTGCTTGAGGAACAAGGAGAAATTCCTGGAAATCCAAGTTGCCTCCCCCGTGAGCACCTCCGTTTAAGATATTAAACATTGGTGTTGGAATTGCAAAGGAGTTTTTGTTTTCTCCAAGTAATTTGGAAATGTATTGGTAAAGTGGAATATTTTTCGACTGTGCTTCCGCTTTAGCAATTGCTCCGGAAATTGAAAGAATCGAGTTAGCACCAAAATTTTTTTTATCCTCACTTCCATCCGCCTTTATCATTTCCCGATCGATAGCTTCCTGGTCTTGCGAGTCTTTGCCTATTACATGCGGTGCAATTTTAGAGTGAATCGTTTCAAGCGCCTTTAGAACGCCTTTCCCGTCGTACCTTTTGGGGTCGGAATCCCTAAGTTCCACCGCTTCGTGTTTCCCCACGGAAAGTCCGGCCGGAACAGAATAAACTCCGACGGAACTATCCGAAAGTTCTACTATCGATTCAATTGTCGGGATACCCCGACTATCCAAAATTTCGTGAGCGATTATTTTTTTTACCTTTGCCATAAGTCTTACAAAATATCTTTTTCTGCTTGATAAATTAATTCTCTAGTTTGTTCCAAAACGTCAGGATTGACAGAAATAGAGCTAATACCCCATGATACCAACTTTTTTGCAAGGTCAGGATAAACGGACGGCGCCTGTCCGCAAATTGATACTTTGATTTTTCTTTTTACTGCTGTTTTGACTGCCTTTTCCAGTGCCCAAAGAACAGCCTCGTTTAATTCGTAGAATTCGGTCGCTACTTCTTCGTTATCGCGGTCAGTGCCTAAAATAAGCATAGTTAGGTCGTTCGAGCCAATAGAAATACCGTTAATGCCTACGTCAATGAACTGGTCCAATAGGATTATGTTCACCGGAATCTCCACCATCATATATAGTTCGAAGGACTTATCATTGAATAAGCCAATCTCCTCGACTATTTTTCTTACAGCAACTAGTTCATTAACATTTCTGACAAATGGAACCATTAGTTGTAAGTTTTTGTGATTTTTACGAGCCAACTTAATTGCCTGTAATTCCAATTTAAAAGTGTCGGGGTCTTTTATATATCGGAAAGCACCTCTATAACCCAGCATAGGATTTGATTCTATGGGCTCATATTTTTGGCCACCTTTTAAATTTCTATATTCGTTGCTTTTGAAATCACTCGCTCTGTATATGACAGTCCGCTGGCCGAATGCTTTTCCGAATACAGAAAGCATTGACGAAAACTTTTCTATAAATGCGTTTTCGTTTTTGTCCTCTATGAATTTTTTAGGATGGGTTCCTATTTCTGCGTACATGAATTCTGCTCTTAACAGTCCAACCCCGTCGACGTCTCGTGCGGCAACCTGATGAGCAAGAGACGGTTCTGCCAAATTCACGTAGAGATGGGTTGCTGTGTTCCTAATTTTGTTTGCATGTTTTACGTTATCCCTCT
The DNA here is from genome assembly GCA_016198325.1 of Candidatus Curtissbacteria bacterium. GTDB lineage: Bacteria > Patescibacteriota > Microgenomatia > Curtissbacterales > GWA2-41-24 > JACQIV01. The sequence goes on along the minus strand of JACQIV010000015.1, from coordinate 39,679 downwards.
CAAGCTCTTTGGACTTTTGCTGTAAGGAGCCTTCGTACACTATTCCGGTTTTTCCGTTAACTGTGACGATCTGTCCGTTTTTGAGCGTCTTGGTCGCTTTTTCTGCCCCCACCACACAAGCTATACCAAGTTCCCTGGAAACTATAGCGGCATGAGATGTTCTCCCTCCTCTGTCTGTTACAATCGCATTTGCTCTTTTCATGGCTGGGACAAAGTCAGGGTTGGTCATTTCGGTTACGAGTACGTCACCTTTTTTTACTTTTGAAATTTCCTTAGGACTATGTATGATTACAACATGACCTGTGCCTATTGTCGGAGAGGCTGGAGCCCCTTGAAGAAGAATTTTTTTCTGTGAAAATATATTTTTTTCTTCTTTTTTAGGTAATTCTTTCGCTATGGTTGTAACCGGTCTAGTTTGAACGATGAAGAGTTTGCCATCCTGATAGGCCCACTCAATATCTTGTGGGAAAAAATAATGTTTCTCGATTTTAACTCCGATTTTGGCAAGTTCTATTATCTTTTCATCGGGTAATTTTTGTTCTTTTTGGAAATTTTTGGATATTTTTAGAAGTTTATTTTTATCGCCCCTTTTTACCAACTGCTGGTTTTGGGCAGATAAAGTTTTGGTCAATATGGAGTAATCTTTTTTTGAAACCTCATAATGATCCGGCGTTTCGGCCCCCTGGACAATCAACTCGCCCAGGCCATAGATAGCCTCAATAATAATCTTTCGCTTGTCGTTGGTGATTGGGTCCAGAGTGAACATTACACCGGACGAGTCCGATTCAACCATTAGTTGAACGGGGATTGCAATTCCGACTTTGAAGTGGTCGAAATTCTTCTGAACTCTATAGAAAATAGCTCTTGGTTCGAAGAGGGATGCCCAGGCAGCAAGAACTGCATCCGTCAGATTTTTCTCGCCGCGAATGTTTAAGAAGGTGGCCTGCTGGCCTGCAAAAGAGGCTTCCGGCAGGTCTTCTGCTGTTGCTGAAGACCTGACAGCGACAAGAGGTTTTTTGCCAAGTTTCTTATAAAATGAACCAATTTTTGCAAGCGTGGCATTATTGAGTTTTATTTTTTTTATTTCATCCTGGCATTTGAGAGCACGAGACGCCAGGTCTGTCGGATTTTCAACATCCAGGCCAAAGAGGATTCCCTTAATCCTGTCGAGTGCTCCGGAAGATAAAACATTTTCAAAGTAACAGTTAGCTGTAATAATAAAGCCGTTGGGTACAGGCGCACCTATACTATATAATTCACCCAAATTTGCACCTTTTCCACCGACAATTCCAACATCATGCCTGCCAACTTCTGAAAACCAAACAACATTTTCCATCAAAAGACGAACTGTCCGCAACTTTTGGTGTGGGCAGTTTGTGATTTTATTGTAGCATTTAAGAGGATCTCAGGTGCTTGATAAACAGCATTTCAATAAGATTTTTTGCAGGAAGATCAGTTTTACCCGATTTCATAAGAAAATCTATTTTCAGGATGCCGAAAAATATGCCAGAAAGCGTTTCTTTATTAAAGAGACTGGCCTGATACGAAATTTTGTCCAGTTGCCAATCCTGTAACTTTTTTTGTGTAAAATTTTCTATTTGGCTTTTTGAAAATTCTAGTTTTAAAAGTAACATTATTAAAAATCTTTGTGTTAAGTTCCAGACAACATTATCTTCATCCCCGGTTTTACCTAAGAAAGTTAGAGTTTTTGTCAAATTTGGTGAAATTGAATCAAGAAATAAAAAAATTATTTGCTTTTCCTTGAACAGTTCGATTTTCGCATCTTTAGGTAATTTTAAAATATCTGTTTTTTTTAATGATTTTTGTTCCCAAAAAATGATAACAGTTTCATGATTAATTCCGGTAAGTTGTTTTGGGGTCAAAAATTTTTGTGAAAGATAATTTTGGCAAATGTAAACATTTTCTCCTCCAAAAAGTGTACTTTGGTTTATCTGTTCAATTAAATTAATGCTGTCTGATTTTTGCTGAAACCATAATTTTGTCCTCTGGGAATAATTCTTAAGGATAATTTTTAACCGCTTATCGGAAGATGCGACGTCTTCTCCGTGAAGAACAGTGATCATTACTTGGTCTTAATTACTTTATCAATTTTAGATTTAGCAGCTTCAAGTTTTGTTAAACACTTTTTGTGCAACTCCATTCCTTCCGCAAGAAGTACCGTTGTTTCTTCCAGGTCAAGCTCTGCTGTTTCCAGTCTGGCGACAATCACTTCCAGTCTTGTCATATATTTAGAAAAACTATTATCTTTAGCCATCCGTATTTTTCGAGAGTACCCTAGTTTCAGCGGAACCCTTTGCAAATTTTACTTTAAGTCTGCTCGCAACATCAATTGACTCCGCACTTCTTATAATCTTTCCGTTTTGTGTGGTCGTTATACTGTAGCCTCTCTTGAGGGTGTTTTGAGGGGAAAGTAGTGATAATTTAGATTCAAAATATGCAAGATTAGTTGTGTATTTTCCTTCACTTGAGTGCCAAACGGAATCAAGTGTGGTTTTAAGCCTTGATAAGTCATCAGCTTTTTTGACAATTTGATTATTATAAGAAATGGTAAGGGCTGTCCTTAAAAATTTTAATCTCCCGGGTATGTTTAAAAGTTTATCCTTTTGTCTTTCCAGCCTCTGAAAAATGATGTCAAGCAATTGGAAATTGTTGGTAAATGTTGATGAATAGACACTAGCCATACGATTGCGATGGTTTTCGAGCTGTTCTTTTAACGTTATAAAATCTGCACTAATTATTTTGGCAGCATCTGTAGGGGTAGATGCTGCAACATCTGCAACCAGTTGAGCGATAGTCACATCCTTTTCGTGGCCCACACCAACAATTATTGGAGTTTTTGCGGCAAATATGGAATCCGCAAGTAGTTCGTCATTGAAGGCTGCGAGATCTTCCGGTTGCCCGCCACCCCGGATGATTACGATTGCGTCAAAACCTTCTTTGTCAGCTTCTTTAATTGCTCCTTTTATTTGCCCCGCTGCAAGATTGCCTTGAACAAGTACGTCGAAGAAGGTAACGGAGAGTGGAACTTTTTCAACGGAATGTTTCATAAAATCCTGCCAGGCGTCGGATAATTCCGAAGTAATTACAGCAATTTTTTGTGGAAATCTTGGAAGTGTTTTTTTGTTTTCAACATTAAAATAACCTTTTGCCTCCAGTTTGTTTTTTAGTTCTTCTAGTTCCAAGGCTAAAGTACCTTCCCCCAACTGTTCAATTTTAAAAACAAACATTTGATACCTGCCGTCTTTTTCCCATAACGTGAGATTACCCAAAACTAAAACTTTCTCCCCTTCCTGTGGCGAAAGGCTTAGGTTTAAAAATATTTCCGGTTCGACCAGGCAGGATAATTTATATCCGGAAGTTGGGTCTTTCAGGTCAAAATATATATATCTGTAGTGGTTGTGAATACCCTTAAGGGAAAAGATTTCGCCCTCGACCCAGAATGAAAGATTTTCCAATGCCTGTCTTGCTCTGGCATTGACTTCAGAAACCGAGTAAACGGTTCTTCCCAAGAGCTGCTTCATGAAAATAGCGAGGACGCGACTTTCGAGTTTCTTTGCCTATCGAGTTCAATCTTTTGTTCTGTCTGTACAAAAAAAGTTTTACGCATATATTTTTAAAAAGTATAGCATTTAGCCGTATTTTGGGTAGTTGACAGAAATTCCGCAGGATAGTATAAAGTATTTTGCTTATCGCAAGATAAGCGACTTGGAAGGGCTTCTCGCAAGAGGGGCCTTTTCTTTTTTCTAATTAAATGTAAGGCTAGATGCCATACTCTCCAAGATAATTTCCATTTGCCCAACATCTTCTTTTTCTTCGTTCTGTTGGTAAATTAAAATAAGTGGTATTTTAGGATCAAACACCATGTATGTAAGTTTTTTAAACCCTTTTGGCTGAGACCCCTCCCCTGTACTTTCTGCAACCATTTTATTTACCGGACGTGAATTAATATTAAGGATTTCGGATTTGAGTATATTCTGAAAGTCATTTGGGTTCTGAGCAAACTTTTGCGCCATGGACCAGTTTTCGGGGTTTTCTACTGTTACGGTTATCGGAACTTGAGGCTTGTTATGATTATTGGGTATAACAAACGAATAAGGAGCAAAGTATAAGCATTTTTGATCTTCTGACGAATACGTGGTGAACCAATCTTTTGGATAAACAATTTCAAAACCTAATGTTGAATTTGCGCATTGCTTAACAGATGCCGGGATTATTTTTGCCGAAGTTATATCAGTGGCAGGAATTGGTCTGTCGACTTTACTTTCGAGTAAATTATTCTTTTTTGAAGAATTATTGGGCTTAAGATTATCGGGTAAGCCCAACTTACCAAGAAGGAACGCACCAGAACCATAAAGCACAATTAGCCCCAAAAAAATGGCTATTTTGAAATGCGTTCTTAAGACAGCTAAAGTCAAAACATACTCTCCTAATAACTAGGATAGAAATTCTTATGCTTACCTGTCAACGAAACTTAAGAGGCGGGAGCGTCTGTAGGACTACCTGCCGGAGCAGGTTCCCCACTGCCAGCAGCTGGCACATCCCCAGGCGTAGTCTCCGGCGCAGGAGGCGGCAGCTGCTCATCCGCAGGTGAGGCAGGAGGTTCCTGTGCTGGAGGAGTTTGGGTCGGCTCAGGCTGGTCGCCTTGCGGCATACCATGACCTTGATTTGCATCATTAGGATCCATAAATTTAAACACCTCCTTTGGGTAATTTTAACAAAGCTTGCTTGGTATGTGTAAACCCCCCAAAAAGTTTCATTTGAATTTAATATACGCTTATTATATTTTTGATTTTATCTATTGCTTCTATGATTGGTGCGGCATTGAATTCCTCTTCCTGAATCAAACTTTGCAACTGGTCCTCAATAGCGCTTTCCAAGATTCTAGCTTTGGCAAATTTTGCCAAATTGTCCTGTTTTTCAAAAGCACTTAACCTTTCTGTCATTAGATTTTTTGCAAGCTTGTTACTCTCCTCTTTTGCCGTTTGTAGTAATTGATATGCCTTTTCAATTTGTTTTGCTTCGTCCGGATCTTTTGAATCCTCCTGGGAAAGAAGTGTGATTATGCTTTGGGATAAGTTTTCTACTCTTTTGAGGTATTCAATCTGTTGCTTGAAAAACGACCGGTAATTGCTTGGTGGGGTAAGCATTATTATTTTACTTTGAGTTTTTTGCACTTCTGTTGTTTGCGAATTGTAAAAATTAATAACTTTCGTTTTGTCTTGTTGTTCCCAAAGACCGTCCTGTGTCAATTTTGTCAAATAGAAATCAGCACCTAACGTGAGAATTAAATCCTTGGCAAATTTGTGCTCATCCCTGATTTGAGTAAGGGCACTTATGCTTTCGTTAAAATATTCGATTATGGTTTCCTTAACTTTTTGTTGATCCGCAGGAGTTGTTTGTTTTTCAAGATCTCTCTTTTGGGATTCCAGGAGTAATATAGTATTTTCTGCTTTTGCGATAGTTTTATCTTCTTCGGAAATAGTAACCTGATAACCTTGGGCTGCCTGGGAGGACTCTTTTACCTCATCAAGAAATTTGGTTGTTGCTCCAGCTATTTGAAAGCTTTCCAAATTATCAGCAAGAGTGTTTTTGCCGGTAGTAAACGTATTAACCGCTGTTTGAGCAAAATCTTTTTTTAATTTGGCTTCTCTGCCGATATTTACAGTCAATATAATTAATGAAGAAACGACTCCTAAGGCTAATACCGTAACTATAAGAACCAGATTTAGACTTTTTTTGAAATACTGCGGTTTGCTTTTTTCCTTAAGAAGGGCTAAGTAATTTTTATAAGAAGTATAAGCCGGCATTGAAGCAGATTTTGATTTATACCTCTATTATGCACGTTATCTGCTTTTTTGCCAAAAGAAGGAGGGTGAAGAAAGATAACCTGTAGCAAAACCGCCTGCGTGGGCAAGATAAGCTATTCCTCCTACAGAAGTTGTCGCTGCTACCACGCTTGCAAAACCACTGAAAGCTTGGATAAAGAACCAATATATGAGCATTACAGATGCCGGAATTGCGATTATTAAAGGCAGGCCGAAAACGGGAACCAATGTGTCAACCGAGTTTTTTGGAAAAAATTTAAGGTATGCGCCAAGTACTCCGGCAATTGCTCCGGACGCACCAATCATCGGAAGAACAGAATCTGTAATAAATATGTATTGGGCAAGACTCGCCATAACCCCGCAAAATATGTAGAAAAGAAAATATTTAATATGGCCAATTTTTGCTTCGACGTTATCCCCGAATATCCAAAGAAACCACATATTGGAAAGAATGTGTAAAAACCCTGCGTGCAGAAACATTGAGGTTAAAAATGGTTTCCAGGTATTTGGGTTAAAAAGCGTAACCTGTGCGGGTATAAGGGCGTATTGACTAACAAAAAGCTGAGAATTTGGAGCTAGGATCTCTAAGCCAAAAACGTATATGTTGAAGGCGATTATTGCCAAATTGATAAAAGGGAACGAGCCGGATGTTTTGCTGTCGCGAATAGGGAACATATTCTTTTTGCGAATTATATGGCTTTCTGGTGAAAATTACCCGGTTTGACCGGTTGATATTCGGGTTTTCTTCGGTTATAATCAATCTTAGCTTCTTAAGCTTCGTAAAATATGACGAGTGATGTGTTAATTAATGAAAAAATTAAGGTGTGGGCTTTTTTTGATGAAACTCCGGTTAATGGAACCTCTATTTTTCCAATTGCTGTTTCCTGGAGACGACGGCTTATAAGGCTTGATAAGTTAATTTTTTCAAGCAGCAGGCGTGTCGGCCATGAAAAAATTTTGGGGTTGGTTTGTAGAGGAGAAAATGCAAATTATGAACTTGAATATAATACTTCCACGCACTCTTGGCGGATGAGAAAGGTGATGAGTACGGAGTGAATATGGATTACGCTGGTGTCATTATTGAAGAAAGCCTTTTTGATAAATCTCTTCTTGATAAAGTCGAGGTTCTTTCGACCAAAATCGAAGAAGTAACACAAGAACATGGAACTCCATGGCTAAAATATTGGACACTTCACACCGTCAAAATCAAGGAAATTAACGCGCAAAAGACGGCGAATCTTCTGTCTAAGTCCTTGGATTATTCTCATGGTTCTGCTTGGTATGCGGATTTTAAAAATGAAAAATGGCACTACATTATCTTCAAAAACAAAATCTTCAAGATAAACCGTAAGAAGCCAAAGCGATACGAAGTTGCTGCTAATTATGGAATCTCTTTGGGCATTCCGGCTTATCAGGTTGATTTTTCTCCGGCAATAGAGGAATGGACGAGATAAATTTTTTACTATGGAAAGTCAACGGATAATTCTTCATGTAGATTTGAATAGTTTCTTTGCAACTGCCGAGCAGCAGGCAAATCCAAAATTACGCGGAAAGCCGGTGGGAATTATTAAAGCAACCGGCAGGACTTGTTTAATTGCAACATCGGTGGAGGCTAAAAAACTGGGAATAAAAACAGGAATGAGCGTTCATGAGGCCAAAAAAAATTATGCGAAAATTATCCTCGTCCCTGCCGACTTTGATAAATATGAAGATATCACCTTTCGTTTTATAAATATCTGCAAAACATATTCGCCTGTCTGTGAAGTTTTTTCCCTCGATGAGTGCTTTATTGATATCACCGAGAGCGAGAGGCTTTTTGGGGGATTTTTGAACATTGCCTTTGAGATCAAAGAAAGGCTTCGGTCGGAAGTTGGAGAATGGATGAGTTGCTCCATCGGAATTTCCCACAACAGACTTTTGGCAAAACTTGGCGGCTCCCTGGTTAAGTACGACGGGCTTATTTATATCGATAAAAAAAGTGTGTTTGAGGTTTTAGACAAATGCGAACTGACAGGTGTTTTGGGGCTCGGACATGGTTTAGGCAGGCATCTTGGGACACTCGGCATTGATAATTTCCCAAAATTGAGGAATTGCCCGCTCCCCTACCTTATTTCCAATTTTGGCCCGTTCTGGGGACCTCATCTATATAACCTGGCCAGGGGAATCGACGGTTCACCTGTTAATTCTTTTCACTCGCTTGCTGATGCTAAGAGTGTTGGTCGGACTTATACCACCCACCGTAATTTATATAAAAAGGAAGAAATTGAAAGGTTAATCAGGAACCTTTGCGAGGAAGCAGCAGCCAAAGCAAGACGGATGAAGATGGCGGGCAGGTATGTAGGCATTGCCTTGCGGGGTGCAGAGAATCACTTTTGGCGACATATCACTCTTAAGCATTATCTTGACGACGGCCGGGATCTTTTTGATATTTGTCTTCGACTGACAGAAACCTGGAGGGGGGAATACGTTCGTTTTTGCGGAATAACCCTTTCAATGCTTACAAAAAAAGAGTACTTGCCCACTCCCCTTCTGTCTTCCGATTTAAGAAGAGAAAAATTGATTGACGCTATGGATAAAGTAAATCTTGTTTGGGGAGACTATGCGGTGTATCCGGCACAACTACTTGGGACAAATATAATCAGGCCGGAAGTGAATGGGTACTTCGGGGATAAAACGTTTAGACTAAACTTCTTGCGCTCTTCGGGCTAAAATCTTACAGATTAAACTGCATGAAGAACTGATTTGTGATCCCTCGACAAGTCCGGAGTGTTTGCTAATCGGTGATCCCTCGACAAGCTCGGGATATTTACAGATTAATCTTTTTTAGTTTATTAATCTGTAAATACTTGTGTGAACATTTTTCCGTAAATTCCGCCATCCTGTGCGCCTACTCCTAATTTTTTAAACGTGGGATCAAGGATATTTCTTCTATGACCTTCACTGTTTATAAGTCCTGTGTGGGCACGCGAAACGTCCGGTGCCAGAGCCAGATTTTCCCCGGCCAACGTGTATCCTATGCCGTTTTCCGCGAGCCTGTCCCCAACATCTTTCCCTTCCGATGAATAATGGGAGAAGTAGCCGCGCCTAAACATGTCTTCCGAATGTTTTCTTCCGACATTTGCTAAGCTTTCGTCCCAAACAAGCAATCTCACGCCGACTTTTGCCCTTTCTTCATTAACAAGTTCAAACATTCTTTTTTCCGCTTCCGTGTCTACCCGAAGCTCGTTTTGTTTAAATTCCAGGTTGATAGACCCTTTTTCTTCAGGTTTTACCGTCAAAAAAGTTAAACCTTGTTTGGCAATCGGGCCAAAAATGTTATTTAGGGGCCTTTCTAAAATTCCGGCATAATCTATAAGCTTTGATCCGGCATTAGAATCAAAAACATCCTTTTTTATATCTGGCCTAATCGGAAGTGAAACTACAAATAGTAACGCGAATGAAAGAAAAAGTAGCGCATTTGCGGTAGCAGGTGCAAATCCAAGCAGACGGTTAACTTTCGTTGCGCTGAAAACGAAAAGTGTTTTTCGGAATATTTTTTCGAAAAAGGTGAAAAATATTATTTCGACAATTACCCAAATCAGTAAAAATCCGATTGGCAATGCGGCAATTTTGGGTAAGGAAAAGAGCTTAATCAGGGCTTGTGCAGAAAAGGGATAAAAAAGCAAAGACGCAACGAGTGAGGTAAAAAAGCCTAAAATGTCTATGAGCTGGGCAAAAAATCCGCGTCTTTGGCCTTCCAGGGCAAATATAAATACAACTAATAAAATTACAAGATCAACCCAGTTCATAAAAAGTGACTATAGTCGAGAATCAAGAGTCTAGGGATAGATTATAAAATATTTCTATATCGTAACCAAGCTTATTGAAGCTAAATTCAACTTCAGATATAATTGATCTTCAGGATTAAGATTTCTTTGAAGTTTGCGCTATGCGCAAAGGGGGTAGGTCACATTTTGTGTGACGTACGCCTCAAAAACTTCGTTTTTGGGGGTATAGCTCAACGGTAGAGCACTCGCCTTTTAAGCGAATGGTTCAGGGTTCGAATCCCTGTGCCCCCACCATACATGTGTGGTTGCATAATTTTTTGTGAATTGCGAGAATAAATTAGATACACAAAATGGCTGAAGGAGAATTACCACAAGAAGTAGCTGAAGCTACTCAAAAAGAATTTGGTCAAAAGTCCGAAGCAGATAAAAGCAATTGGAATCAGAAGTTTAATTCTGCAGCAGATAAACTAGACGAGGAAATAAAACGGCAAAGAAATATGCTTAATCCTCTGCTTGGAAAAGCACCAACTTCTGCTAAAGAGATACCCGGTCATATCACTAGACAGGCGGGCGCAGCAACAGTGATGGTAAGTATGACGGAACTTTCGACACTTAGGTTACTAGCAGAACTTGCAGCGAAGGCGACAGGCGGAAGGAAATCTCTTTCACCAGCTCAGACTCCGGTCACCCCAAAACCATAAAGTATTATTAATTGATCTATAAGACCGGGTAGCGTTCTAACAACGTCCCTGTGCCCCCACTGACATTAGTTTCCACTATTTTCACTTGACGTTTTCATGGGCATTTTCTAGACTGGAATTAGTGAGCAATTTCCGGAGGGAGGTGATTCGTTATGAGCGTTGAAGATCTTTCAACGGCAGTATCTTCCGCAGTCCTTTCGGCACTTGCAACATTCGTTAACTTTATTCCTTCTTTAATCGGTGGTCTTGTCATTTTGACAATCGGCCTTATTCTTGCGGCTGTTGTCTACAGAGTAATTGTTGCTTTTCTTAAGGCAATTAAACTCGAACAATACCTTTCCAAGTACGGCATTACCAAGATTGAGGGTAAGGAGATTGAGTGGTCGGAAATTTTGGCGGAACTTGCAAGGTGGAGCATAATTATCGTCTTTTTAGTACCGACTCTTTCCGCCTGGAGGCTTGATGCTGTAAATACGGTTTTGAATAGGCTAATACTTTATATTCCTAATGTAATTGTTGCGGTAATTCTAGCCCTTATCGGTATGGTATTTTCGAAACTTGCCTATAGGATTGCGTACAGCACGAGTAGATCGCTTGGCCGGGATATATCCCATACTGTTGCACTGGTTGCCCAGTGGTCTCTTATGGTCTTCGTAGGCTTCTTGGTACTTCATCAATTAGGCGTTGCGCAAGAACTACTTAGGATTCTTTTTGGTGGGCTTGTCGCAATGGTTGCCTTGGCCGGAGGTTTGGCCTTTGGACTAGGCGGGCAAGGAACAGCCAGAAGTTTACTTGAATCCGTCTGGGAACGGTTTAAGAAGTAGGGGTTGGTAGTTAGGTGTTAGATGTTAGTGGGATTAGATCCTAGGTTTTTGATGTGTTAAAATTCTGAAGCTGATTTTAAGCTCTTTATAATACAAAACTTTCAAGAATCGGCCAAAGTGTAGTGAGGCCCTTAGCATTTCGAAGAAATGCGCAGGGACAAAATTAAAAATTTTGGCCCTATCGTCTATCGGTTAGGACGACGCCCTTTCAAGGCGTAAAGCGGGGTTCGACTCCCCGTAGGGCCACAATTCTTCACCTATGCTTCGAGTTTAGAACAAAGCCCCATAGTTTGCTATTGCCTGTAGTTTGTGTTACACTGCTTCTCAATCGGCAGGTTGAAGTAGTTGATCTGCTTAACTTCGAATAATTTTTGATTAGACAAAGATAAGATATTCCGTTTTGAAAATTTTATTTATTGAGTATCTTTCTCCCTTCTCACAAATACACTCTTAATTAAGTAGATTTATTCCCTTAACTTTGTAATAATGTTCACCCAATTTTCGTATTGACCTTGAAGCTTTTCTGTTATTTCTTCTGCCGACTTAGCACTTTCAAGTAGTTTTGAAGCGTAATAAGGTTTTGAATAAGTGACCCATATATCCCCTAAATATTTACATGTTTGCGGGAATACTCTTAAGTAATCCAAGGGTGATGTGCCCGTGATATAGGCCATCACAATTTTTAGATTTGTATTTGCAGTAGTTTTTAATACCATTCCTACTCCCCTTTTCCATTTTTCTTCACCTATCGCTTTTCCGGGCGATGGAAACATCAAGACGGATCCCCCTTCCGTTAATTTTCTCGAGGTAAGATTTAAGCTGTTCTGATTCCTTGTTTTTTCTTCCTCGCGCGTTAAACTTTTTCCGAAAAATACCCTCTTAAGCGCGAGTTTTAGATGGGACCACTCGGATTTGGCGGTCTGGTTTCTAATATAAACCGGTATAGCGTATGTGCCAAAGCTTGGCATAGACTCGTAAAAATCCGAACTTAGGACAACATATGCGTCTTCCCTTGGAGGAAGAGCAGAGAGGATTGCAAGAGGATCGAAACTATTCGGATGGTTGGCAATTACAAGAACCGGCCGGGTCAGTAAAGTTTCTTTTACTTCCCTGTTAAGGCCGATTACCTCTATTTCCGTTCCAAGGGACGAAAGAAAATGGGCAACTCCACTCTGAAGTCCTTTTTCCTTGATGTTATCTTCAAGACTTCGGAACGAAGAACTAATTTTGGGAATTTTGAAAAAAAGAGGCAGATTATCCATGCTTTAGTTTACCGCAAACCGAAAGATTATTGACCGGAACTATTGATAATTTGGAGAAATGTAGCTTCATCTAGCACTCCCGGATATTTCTGTCCATTTATGAAAAAAGTCGGTGTTGAAGAAACAGTTAAATTTTTCCCGTCTGCTGCGTCCTGGTTAACCGAACCGATGGCGTTTTTGATATCTTCTTTAAATTTATCAACATCGAGACTGAGATTTTGTGCATAACCCTCAAAGACTTTTTGCGGATCTCCCTCTCCCGACCATTCCGTTTGCTTTTCAAAAAGAATATCATGCATTTCCCAGAATTTGCCTTGGTTCCCTGCCGCTTCTGCAGCTTGCCCGGCTATTTTCGAATTTGAGTGTGAAGGAAGAGGAAAATGGCGATATGCAAAATAAGCTTTATTGGAATTTTCTTCCATAACTTTTTTAACAATTGGTTGCGCGGCTTTACAAGCGGGACACTGGAAATCGGAAAATTCAACAATTTTTACTTTGGCCCCGGAGTTGCCTTTGGTGTGCCTGACGTTTGAAAGGATTAAGGTTTGGTCAGTTTGCTGATCATGTGGCTTTGAACCTTTACTGAAGAAAAATATGCCACCGATTGTAAGACCTATTGTTATTACTGCTATTCCAATTATAAACTTAGTTTCGTTGCTCATTTCTTCTTTTTTAATAAAAGCAAAAACATCATAATACTAATAATAATAAAGGCGGTCATAGAAAGAAAAGGGATCGTTACAAACCCAAAATAAATAGCGTCGATTGCGCTGCACGGTGCTGTTTCCGAACACGAAACAGGGTTTATTTCCTTTAGGGGGGTCATTTGTAACAGGTATTGGTAGAGTCCGATAAATGTCCCCAGTATCGTCAAGGGTAAGACATAGTAGGCGACATTTTTATCACGTCTAATAATTGCTATGCCTAGTATGGCAACAAGCGGAAACATTAAAATCCGCTGATACCAGCAAAGCCTGCACGGTGTAAGGTTTTGAATTTCGGAAAAATAGGCGCTTCCCAATGTTGCAACCCATGCCTGCAAAAAGGCTATGTATAGCGCATTTCTCTTAATAATATCCAGTAGTTTTTTCACAATTTACAGGCAATTTTATACCGTTTTCGCCAGCTTGTGCAATTTAGGGACTATTTTTCCAAAAGTTCGAGTACTTCGTAGTCCGTAATTTGCCTGAAATTGTCGTAATAACTACCAATTGCAATCAAATCTTTGGGAATGGTAAGACATACAACCTTGGAGAGTTTTGATATTTGATCTATGGATTGATTTGCGCAAATTGGTGCTGCGAAAATAATATTTTTTGGTTTTTGCTTTTTTATAGAAGTTAAGGCTACTTTTGCACTCATGCCGGTTGCCAGGCCGTCATCTACTAATATGACTGTTTTTCCCTTCAGATTAGGTAGTTTCTTACCGTTTCTGTAAAGCTTAATCCTTCTTCGTAATTCCTCCTCTTCTTCCATAATTACCCGGTTGATTTGTTGCCTTGTTAATCCGTAAGACCGAATTGTTTCTTTGTCCAGGATTGATTCGCCTTCCTCTGCAATAGCTCCCATCGCCAGTTCTCTATGATGCGGAACCCCAAGTTTTCTGACAATAAAAACATTAAGAGGCACATTAAGAACTTTTGCTACTTCTTTTGCAACGACTACTCCTCCCCGGGGCAGTCCCAGGACAATCGTGTCGCAGAGCGATAGGCTCGCCAATTTCTCACCCAGAAATTTCCCGGCCTCTTCCCTGTTTTTGAAGTACATAGAAAGATTATATGCCTATTGAGAAGTACCGGTTTGTCATGCCTATAATGGGTTTAGTGGGTTTTGTTAGAAATTATGGCCTGTTGGCAAAAAACGAAAAACGTAAGATTGTTTTGGATTTAATTGAAGCTGCGTATTCTCCTATTCAACCGGAGGCGATAATTTCTTCAAGTGTTAATCTTTCCGGTTCGATACTGAAAATTAAAGACAGGGAAATTGATCTTGCGAATTTTAATAAAGTATTTTTACTGGGTTTTGGCAAAGGCTCCGCAAGAATTTCCAAACAAATTGAGGGAATTCTTGGCAACTTCCTGGCGCAGGGTTTTGTAATTGATGTGACGGAAGAAAGTTTTTCAAAAATCGAGTTTACAAGTGGCACTCACCCGGTTCCCTCTGAAGCCAATTTTAAATTCACCGAAAAAATTATTAATGAGCTTAAAGTCCTTGGAAACGAGGCTCTATTGGTCGTCGTAACGTGCGGTGGAGGGTCTGCACTTTTGGAACGTCCGGTTGATCTTAATGTAGAGCAAATAATCGAAGTCAATAAGGCACTTTTGAAGAGTGGTGCGAATATTCATGACATGAATGTGGTCAGAAAACACTTATCTTGGGTAAAAGGTGGTGGGCTTGCCGCAATAGCGTATCCTGCAACAGTTGTAAATTTGGTATTTTCCGATGTCCCGGGAAATGATCTCTCCGTAATTGCTTCAGCACCATTTGTTAAAGATCCAACTACCGCAAGCGACGCTGGTGATATTTGCAGCCAATATACTCTAAACGGCCATATTAATTTCCGGCTTAATTTTGTTGAAACTCCAAAAGAGGCAAAATATTTTGAAAAAATTGAAAATATATTAATGCTTTCTAATTTAACAGCGCTGGAGGCAATGAAGAAAAAGGCGGAATCTATAGAAATAAACACGTGTATTTTTAAAGATAATTTTCAAGGTACTGCACACTTGTCAGGAGAAAAGTTGATTAGGGCTTGTAATGATGGTGAATTGCTTCTTGCGGGAGGAGAAACAACCGTTGAAGTCCGCGGCGACGGAAAAGGCGGAAGGAATCAGGAGGTAGTTTTGGGGGCTTTATCTTCAGTTGATGATAAGACGATTATTGCAGCACTAACTACCGACGGCTGGGATAATACGGAGTTTGCCGGGGCAATCGGAGACCATTTGACCGTGAAAGCAGCAAAAAGTTTGAATTTAGACCCTAATATCTTCTTAAATAGAAATGACAGTTACAATTTTTTTAAACAAGTCGGGGACGGAATTGAGACGGGCAGGCTGCCCTCTAATGTTTCCGATCTTTTTGTAGTTGCCAAATTATGATCGACGAGTTACACGAGGAAAAATTAAAGGATCTCGAAGAAAAAGCGGTAAAGGCGCGGGAGCTTGTAATCGAAACATTGGTTGAGGCTGGTTCGGGTCATACAGCAGGTCCGTTGGGAATGACTGATATTTTTGTTGCCTTCTACTTTCACATTCTAAACCATAAGCCGGAGAATCCATTTTGGGAAGAACGGGACAGGCTTGTACTTTCGAACGGACATATATGCCCTATTCAGTACGTAACGATGGCAATGGCTGGTTATTTTCCAATTGCAGAACTTAAAACTTTAAGAAAAGTCAATTCAAGATTACAGGGGCATCCGCACAGGTCTTCTTTACCAGGCTTAGAAACAACCTCCGGGCCGTTGGGTGAGGGGATTTCGCAGTCTATCGGGATGGCACTGGCTGCCAAAATGGACGGCAAAAACCACCATATTTATTGCCTTACCTCCGACGGTGAGCATCAGGAGGGAAATACCTGGGAAGCAATGATGATGGCACCAAGATATAAACTGGATAATTTATGCGTCGTTATTGACAGGAACAATATTCAGATTGACGGCTTTACGGAAAATGTTATGCCCCTTGAACCGTTACACGATAAATATAGGGCATTTAACTGGCATGTTATTGATGTCGATGGAAATAACATCCACGAATTTGTAGATGCGGTAAAACAGGCAAACTCCACGCACCAGCAACCGACGGTTATTATCGCCCATACCGTTCCCGGGAAGGGAGTAAGTTTTATGGAAAACAGGTTCGAGTGGCATGGTATGCCGCCTGATACTTCAGAAGTCTTGGGAGCACCCCCAAAAGGTGAACAGGCCAAAAAGGCTCTGCTGGAACTTAAAATGATAAGAGAAACAACCAAAAACCAACATAAATAATGCTTAACCCTGCCCTAAAATTAAATCAGAAATTTTTTGAGGAGGCGGAAGAGGCTCCAACGAGGCAGGGATACGGTGAAGGACTTTTGGAGCTTGGCGAAAAAAATCCGAACGTAGTCGTACTTTCCGCAGACTTGACGGAATCAACAAAAGTTAATAAATTCGCCGAAAAATATCCTGAAAGGTTTTTTGAGTGCGGTGTCGCCGAGCAAAATATGGCAGCGGTTGCGGCAGGTCTGGCAGTTGCGGGGAAAATCCCTTTTATTTCTTCATATGCCACTTTCTCCCCGGGTAAAAATTGGGAGACTATCCGCACGACAACGGTTTATAACCGGGCCAATGTCAAAATAGGCGGACATCACTCGGGCATTGTGACAGGACCGGATGGTGCAACTCATCAGGCAACGGAAGATATAGCAATAACCCGTTGTTGGCCGAAGATGACAGTCGTTGTACCCTGTGACGCGATAGAGGCAAAAAAGGCAACAGTCGCATCGGCGGGTTTTGAAGGGCCTGTTTACCTTAGGTTTACAAGAGATAAGACCCCTGTTATTACAAGCAATGAGACCCCTTTTGAACTTGGGAAGGCGGGATTGTTCTGGACTTGTGATCTGCCGCAGGCGGTAATTTGCTCAACGGGCCACCTAATAGGTGAAGCGTTACTTGCCGCAAAAGAACTGGAAGAAGAAGGGGTCAAGGTGAATGTTTTGAATATCTCTTCCGTTAAACCGCTCGATATTGAAGGAATTTTAGAACAGGTTAAAAAATGCGGCTCGGTCGTTTCCGTTGAGGATCATCAGCAGGACGGCGGACTAGGCGGTGCCCTTTCCGAGTTTCTAGTGAAGAATTTACCGGCCCCAATGGAATTTGTAGGGCTTGATAACACTTTTGCGGAATCAGGAAAACCAAAGGAGTTGATCGAGAAATATAATCTTGGGAAAGCTGCTATCAAAAATGCGGTCAAAAAAGTAATCGAAAGGAAGGGAAAATAGTGCCCCTTACAAAACAGAAAATCGGAGAACTTAAGAAGAGGATTGAGGGTGATCTCTCCGTTGACGAAGAAATTCTTGCCCTGCACAGCCACGACGCAAGCATTTTCGAGGTCAAGCCGGAACTCGTAATATTTCCAAAAAATTCAAAGGATGTTTCGGAAGTTGTTAAATTCGTTAACGAAAATAAGGCCTCTTCGGAAAATATATCTGTCACCGGAAGATCTGCGGGGACCGACATGAGTGGCGGTCCTCTTACCCAGTCGATTTCCATAAGTTTTACAAAATATATGAACCGTTTATTTTCCATTAAGAACAAGACAGCCAGGTTCCAGCCGGGGATGTATTACCGGGATTTTGAAGACGAAACGCTCGCAAGAGGCTTGATATTTCCATCTTACCCGGCGTCAAAAGAAATCTGCGCAATGGGAGGCATTGTTAATAATAATTCCGGCGGAGAAAAATCACTCGAATACGGAAAGACAGAAAATTTTATTACCTCTTACAAAATAGTTTTGTCTGACGGCAAAGAACACATTATTAAACCCCTTTCGGAAACAGAGCTTGATACAAAAATGAAAAAAAGGGATTTTGAAGGCGAAATTTACCGCAAAATGTTTAATTTGATAAGTAAAAATTACGATTTGATAAAAGCTGCCAAACCTAAGGTTTCTAAAAATTCAGCGGGTTACTACCTTTGGAACGTTTACGATAAAGAAAACAAGATTTTTGATTTGACCAGATTGATTGTAGGAGCGCAGGGTACACTGGGAATCGTTACAGAGGCTACCTTGAAGTTGGTGGAGACCAAAAGGTTTTCCGAGATGATGATAATCTTCCTTAACAATCTTGACCATCTAGGAGACGTAATAAATGATGTATTACCCCTGGAGCCGGAAAGTTTTGAAACCTATGATGACCACACCTTAAAGCTTGCTGTTAAGTTTTTCCCGGAATTTGCAAAAAAGCTTGGCACTAAAAATGCAATTGAAACCGGTTGGCATTTTTTACCGGAATTTTTTATGGTGGCTTCGGGCGGCGTACCAAAACTGATTCTTCAGGTTGAGTTTACGGGAGACAGCAGGCATGAACTCGGTGAAAAAATAGAAAAGCTCCGCGCGAAACTTACCCCTTACAAACTAAAAATGAGGGTTGCACCAAACAAAAACTCCGAGAAGAAATATTGGAGTATCAGGAGAGAAAGCTTCAACCTACTTAGGCAAAAAATACGGGACAAGCATACTGCACCGTTTATTGACGATTTTGCGGTTAAACCTGAATATTTGAAAGAATTCCTGCCGAAATTAAATAAAATTTTTGAAAAATACCCCGAACTTATTTATACCATCGCCGGACATCTGGGGGACGGTAATTTCCATATAATCCCTTTAATGAATCTTCAAGACCCGAAACAAAGAGCAATAATACCCAAGCTTGCGGATGAAGTTTTTAATCTTGTACTTAAATACCACGGTACAACAAGCGGTGAACATAACGACGGAATAATACGAACGCCCTATCTTAGAAAGATGTATGGTTCGCGAATCTGCAGGTTGTTTGAAAAAACCAAGGAAATTTTTGATCCGGACAATATTTTTAATCCGGGTAAAAAAGTCCGCGGAAACATAAACTTTGCCATGGACCATATCCGCTCAAGTTGGTGATTATTGGCTGACCCTTTTTAGCTTTACAAGAAAAACTGTACCTATTAAGGCTACAAAAAACATAAGCTAGCTAAGACTTTCGGTTGATGGGCTTGTCCAGCCTGCTGCGAGCCAAAATATTAAATTTAAGAATCATCCAATCACCAAACCTAGAGTAATTAGTATTTTTGCGTGTTTATCTTTTGCAAATATCAAAAGCGCGGATCCTCCTAATATTAAGAGTGCGCAGGCAAGCTCGCCGAGCCTTGTGAGATTCGCGAAAAGCCCAGGGTTTGCAAGGACAACATTTTCGAGAAAGTCTTTATACCAGGGGTAAGGATTTTTCGATTTGAGGAAAGCCTTGATAAAGAACTACAATATACTTATGCCAAGGGTTACTTTGTACACAACAACAACCTGCCCCTTCTGTCGCATGGAGAAAGAATATTTAGATTCAAAAAATGTTGATTATAGTGAAATACTAGTCGACCAAAATCCGGAGGAAGCCCAAAAAATGATAGAGCTTTCAGGCCAAATGGGTGTCCCACTGACTGTTATTGAAAAAGAAAATGGTCAAAAAGAATTTATCCTGGGTTTTGACAAAATAAAATTAGAAACAGCCCTTGGCGTACCCTCTTCTACTTGATTGCATTCGTGCGATACTTGATACTTAAATTATGCGGCTTTCTTTTCATGGCGCCTGCTCGGAGGTTACGGGTTCTAATATTCTTATTGAGTCGCGGAATCAAAAAATTCTTCTGGACTGTGGGTTATTTCAAGGACCGCGACTTCATGAGGAAAAAAACTTCTCTGGTTTTGGGTATTCACCTTCGGAAATAAACGCTTTAGTTCTTTGCCACGCCCATCTTGATCATGTCGGCAGAACACCAAAACTAGTTAAAGAAGGATTTCGGGGAAGGATATATTCTACAGGGCCAACCAAAGAACTGGCACAACTGGTACTTGCGGACAATGAAAAGCTTATGCACGATGAGGTTGAAAAACACGGTGGTGAGTTACTATACGATCTTGCAGATCTGGAAAGGACAGTTCCGCTTTTTGAGACGATACCTTATGGTGAAAGAATAGAAATAGTTCCCGGAATAAAACTAACTTTATTAAACGCAGGGCATATACTCGGGTCATGTGTCTGCGTAATAGAAGCAGAAGGCAAAAAGCTGGCATATACAAGCGACCTTGGAAATAATCCTTCTCTACTTTTAGAATCTCCCACACGTGTTGCGTCTGCCGATTATCTGATCAGCGAAAGTACTTACGGGGGACGTACGCACGAAGACATTAATTTA
Source organism: Candidatus Curtissbacteria bacterium (assembly GCA_016198325.1). Classification (GTDB taxonomy): domain Bacteria; phylum Patescibacteriota; class Microgenomatia; order Curtissbacterales; family GWA2-41-24; genus JACQIV01. The sequence continues at coordinate 19,352 of JACQIV010000015.1, read as the reverse complement.
AGAACTCAAAAACTTGCTTGGGTCCTTGAAAATACAATCAAGGATAGTGGTGTATTGTTAATTCCCTCATTCGCAATTGAAAGAACGCAAGAACTTCTTCACGACATAGACCATTTTTGCAGTATTGAAGGTTGCAACAGGCCAATGTTTTATCTGGATTCTCCTCTTGCCCAAAAGGTTACAGCAGTCTATGGAAAGTATCCTGAATTTTTAGGCAGTAATATTAGAAGTAATCACTTGGATAACGACTTTTTTGGACTTGAGAGAGTACAAATTACCCAAACAGTAGATGAGTCAAAGGAAATCAACGATGCACCCAGTCCCAAGGTTATTATTGCTGGGGCGGGAATGATGAATGGTGGCAGAATACTTCACCACGCAAAAAGATATTTGCCTGATTCAAAGAATACGTTATTAATTGTTGGCTACCAAGCTAAAGGAAGTTTAGGTAGAAGAATATTAGATGGTGATACAGAAGTTAAAATTCACGGTGAAAGAGTCCCCGTGAACGCAAAAGTTAAAGCAATTGGATCTTACAGTGCTCATGCAGACGCACCCCAGCTAGAAAACTACATAAAATCGATAGCCGGTTTGAAGCGAGTTTTTTTCGTTCATGGAGAACCGGAAGAATCCCAAGCCATCGCAAACACTGTTTCAACAAAAATTGGAATTGTGTCGATAATTCCGGAGACGGGAAAATATTACGAATTATGAGCAAAATAATTCCGACTATTTTGACCGACAACGAGGCAACATACCATAAAAGATTGCTTATGGCAGAACATGTTTCGGATCTGGTTCAAGTTGATGTCATTGATGGAAAGTTTGCTGCAAATACCACGATAGACACTAAAATTATTAAAAAATATCCATCTTCCAGCAATTTGGAGATTCAATTAATGGTCGTTTATCCCCAAAATTACATTGATGATTTAATCGGGTGTGAACATATTATGCGAATTATCGTTCCTTTTGAAGGCGAGTCGGGGCTGCCCGAGATTTTTTATCACATTAAAAATCACGGAAAACAAGCCGGACTTTCTTTAAATCCTTCGACGCCTGTTGCAGCAGTTAGCCACATGCTTGATGATATTGATTTACTTTTGCTTTTGGCAGTTGAACCGGGTTTTTCCGGCCAAAAATTTCAAGAAAAAGTATTCGATAAAATTCGGGAAGCAAAAACTATTAACCCTTCTATAGCTATTGAAGTAGATGGGGGTATCACTTTCGATAATGCGCCGGAGCTGTCTGTTGCCGGTGCCGATTTTTTGGCCGTCAATTCAACATTATATGCTGCTGATGACTTTAAAGTTGCATACGAAAAACTCGTGAACCTTATAGAAAAGGCGAGGAAAATTTAATTGATGGATACAAAAAGTAACGATAATAATTTAATAAAAAATGTTACTTTTTTGGGCTACGCCGATGCTAAGGAAGCTGACGATCCATTTAAAGCTGCTTATGAAGTCGCACAACTACTTGCCAAAGCGGGCTATACAATAATAAACGGGGGCGGCCCCGGTGTGATGAAAGCGTCGACTATGGGCGCAAAAGACGCCGGTGGGAAAGCAATCGGTGTTACTTTTTTTCCAAAGGACATTCCTGAATTTGAAGGAAGGGACCAGACTAACAAAGTTGATGAATTAATTATCGTCGACACCTACTTGGAAAGAACTTTAAAACTTCTTGAACTTGGTCAAACTTATATTATTTTTAACGGGGGCACAGGTACTATTTCCGAATTCGGTATGGCCTGGGGACTGGCAAGGTTGTATTTTGGTCACCATAAACCATTGATTTTATATGGTAATTTCTGGCAGGAGATTATTTTTGCTTTTACAAAAGGCATGTATATAAGGGCTGAGGAGCGACAAGTATTTAAAATTGTTGATAAACCGGAGGGAGTAATAACGGCTATCAACCATTTTGAGAAATTGCTCGATTCCAAAAATCACGACCACGAACACACAATATTCTCGATATGAACGATACGTCTGCTCAATTCGATATTATTACCATCGGTGATTCGACTGTCGATACTTCTATAAAAATTCACGATGCTTCTGTTCAATGTAATTTCAATAATGAAAACTGCAAGATCTGCCTTAGCTTTGGGGACAAGATTCCTGTCGATGCGATCGGACATTCCGTAGCTGGCAATGCTGCCAATGTCGTCGTCGGATGCGCAAAGTTGGGCCTTACATCAGCGATTTATACAAATCTGGGGGGAGATTCTACAGCTCAACTTATAAAAAATGCTTTTGATGAAGCAGGTGTTTCCAGTGACTACATCTCTGAGCAAAAGGATAAAGAATCTAACCTTTCTGTGATTATCAACTTTCAAAACGAAAGGACAGCGATGGTTTATCACCAAAAGTGGCAATACCGATTGCCGGTCCTGGCTGATTCTTCGTTTGTTTATTACACATCCGTATCCGAAAGCTTTACGGAGTCCAATATCGTGAATGACGTTTGTAATTACCTAGATAAATCGAATGCTAAACTCGTCTACGGTCCCGGTACATACCAGTTAAAAGCGGACGTTAAAAAATATCCCAGGCTTTTGGAGAAGACGGAAGTTTTTATAATTAATCTTGAAGAAGCAAAAAAGATACTTGGGGTAGATGTTGCACAAGAAATTGCCCCAAAAGAACTTTTAAATAAAATTCACCTTCTGGGACCGAAAAATGTTGTAATTACTGACGGCGAGGAAGGGTCTTACTTTACGGACGGTTCTGTTTTTTTGCGCCTGGGAATATTACCAGTTAATGTTTATGAAAAAACCGGTGCAGGTGATGCTTATAGCAGCGCTTTTGTTTCGGCTTTATGCCTTGGACATGACATGAAAGAAGCAATGGTGTGGGGTGCTCTAAATTCTGCATCATGTATCCAGAAATTGGGTCCACAAAACGGATTACTGACGCTGCAGGAATTGGAAAGAAACAGGAAGATTGCAAGCGACTTGGTGGCTTCGGAGTTTTAAATCAATTAGAATATTTATAATGCCCGCAGTTTTTGTTACCTCTAAAATCCCCGAAGAAGGTCTTACTCTACTTCGTCAGAAGGGGTACTCGGTTGAAGTTAATGACAAAGTTGATTTACCCGGTGAAAAGTTAAAAGAAGCATTTTCAAAATACGATGCTGTTATAACGTTAATTACCGATAAGGTAGACACGAATTTAATCTCTTCCTCTGGTGCAAGCCTTAAGATTATTTCGAATTATGCAGTTGGTTTTGATAATATAGACGTTGCTGCTGCCAAACAAAAAGGAATAGCTGTAACTAACACTCCCGGAGTTGCTTCAGAATCAGTTGCGGAACATACTTTTGCACTCATTTTGGCATGCGTAAAACAAATTGTTGAAGCGGATAAATTTGTTCGCTTGGGAAAATATAAAAAGTGGGATCCGTATTCTTTTGTTTCTCCGCAGGTGTGGGGGAAAACAATAGGAATCATCGGCTTAGGCAAAATAGGTACATTTGTCGGGCAAATAGCCAAAAACGGATTCAGAATGAACATCCTTTATTTTGATATTTCCCGCAGCGAAGATTTTGAACTTTTATCTGAAGCAAAATTTGCAGATGTTGCCACAATTGTAAAAGAGGCAGACATAGTAACCCTTCATGTCCCTCTCAATGAACACACTAAGCATTTGATTGGAGAAAGGGAACTTTCTTCTATGAAAAAAACGGCAATTTTAATTAACACTTCGCGTGGACCAGTCATAGATGAAACAGCTTTAATTAACGCTTTAAGTGAAAAACGCATTGCTGCTGCCGGCCTTGATGTTTTTGAACATGAACCGGACATCCCTGAATCCCTTACTGCCCTTCCTAATGTGGTTATGACGCCTCATTCTGCATCTGCAACTATGGAAACCAGGGTTCAAATGTCAAAAATTGCGGCGCAAAATATTATTGATGTTTTTGAAGGAAAAGAACCGGTTGGTCTTGTTAAGATTTAATTAGTTAGGGTCGGACCAGATTTCTTCAGCTTTATCTATTATGAAGTTTGAGGCGGTTGTTAGCACTGATGATATTGATCCTGCTTTAGCTCCTTCAAGGTCTTGGCCTATTTCATCAATTTCACTTTTTAGAAAACATTTAAAGTCCTCAAAGGTAAAAACTTGCTTCGCGAGTCTAAGTTTTTTTTCTAACCTACTTAAACCAATCCCTTGGTCGATGTCTTCAGGGCCAAAGTCAATAAAATCCTGTACCGTCCGCCTGATGAGCTCTGACTCAACAACTTCCCGGGTATCGGACGGCGCCGTTTGGTTTCTTCGATCGAATCCGCGGGCTTTGGGAATAATAATGACGGTTGTGGCTTCTCTCAGATTTAGTTGAATACCTTGCTCGCCTGTTTCAATTTTGGTTGACATGGGAGGGGATTATACATCTTTTTCTAAAATGATGCATTTTTGATGAGGTTATACTTTGGAATTTTGTCGATTAGGTCGATAGCGAGTACGTCAATTCTTTCCAGTTCCGGAAGATTTTTTCGGTTATTTCTGTAAAATTTAGCAGCCCTTACTATGAATCTGATCTTTGTAGGGGTTACAGATTCTTGCGGTAAGCCAAACTTGTGGCTTGTCCTGGTTTTAACCTCAATGTAGACCAAGGTTTTACCGTCAATTGCAACAATATCTATTTCCCCTCCCCTGATACGGAAATTGCGTTCGATTATCTTATATCCTAGTTTATTTAAATATTTTACCGCTAAATCTTCTCCCGTCTTACCAATGAAATTAGGCATTTAAAAGGAACTTTAGGTTATAGCTGGTCCTATGGACTTTTAAAAATCCATGCACCCGTATAGCTTCTTGGTGGCTTTTAGTTCCGTAACCCTTGTGCTTCCCGAAACCGTAATTTGGATAGATTCTTGCTAACTTTTTCATGAGATTATCCCTGTAGACTTTTGCAATGACTGACGCTGCTGCAATAGAGGCTATTTTTTGATCTCCTTTTTTTATTGCCAGCTGGTTTTTGCGATTCAGGTGCTTAATGTAGAAGGCGTCCATTAATATAAACTGCGGCTTAGGGTGCAGAAATTTAACAACTTGCCTGTATGCCACTTGAGACGCATTGCCTATGCCTATTTTGTTTATAACTGATACGCCAATTTCCGAAATGTAATAGGAAATTGCCTGTTTAGTAATAATTTGTGCCAGTTTTCTTCTCTCATATGGTTTTAGTTGCTTGGAATCACCGAAGACTTCCGGAATAGAAAAGTTTTTGGGCAGCATTACGCCTGCTGCAACAACAGGGCCAGCCCATGACCCCCTTCCTACCTCGTCTATTCCTGCAATATAGTTGATACCTTTCTGCCAAAGGGATAATTCGTGGGCAAGATCCGGAGGTAACATTACCTATTTCTTAAGTAGAAGAGTTTTGCTCGGCGAACGTTTCGCGAGGATAACACTTTTACGTCTTCAATGTGAGGGGAATCGGCCGGAAATATTTTCTCTACCGCTACTTTGCCAGTTGCAATTTTTCTGACAGTAAAAGTTTTACTGTCTTGTCCGCCCCGGATGGAAATAACCGTCCCTTCAAAGGGGGTAGACCTGGTTTTGGCGTCTTTTTCTATTCTGAAGACGACACGCACAGTATCGCCAACCGAAAATTTGCCCTGATGGGAAATCATAATGGAAAGTATACCCTTTTTAGCTTTGAAATTCAAAATCAGGAGAGAATTGTGCAACCGAGGTTTTGCAAGAGTTCTTCGAGTTCAATGGTCCGAGCAGACGAAAAAGGTACTTGAAAACGTCTAATATCTCCATTTTGGCTCGGCAGGATAAGCGTGATCGGCAAGTTTCCCGGCGAAGATTTTAAGGCTTCATAAATTTTGGCAAGGAGTACCCTATCTGCATTTTGAGGAACAGTGACTTCCATTTGTTTAACTTCGTTTGTTTTAGTATCTAATGCGTTTTCAATGCTTCTTATGTCTTCCGCAATAAGCGTGGAACCTTGTTCATCGATTTCCAGTTTTCCGGAGATGATTACTATTCTGTCCGTGTCGATTAACTGTTTTTTTATTGAGTATATTTTTGGGAAAACGATAACATCCTGGGTACCTGTCGTATCCTGAACCTTGAGAAAACACATTTCTTCCTGACGAACTTTGGTTAAGGTTTTTCTCATTTGAGAAATTATTCCGCCAATTCTTATTATTTTTCCGGAATTACTGTCATCCAGCTCGGAAATCATGTGCGAAACAAGTTTTTCCAATTGGGCACTTAATTTCGCGAGTGGGTGTTCCGTTAAATAAAAACCCAAGAGCTCTCTTTCCCAGGAAAGAATTTCTTCTTTTGTAGCTTCCTCAACTTTTTGCATTATTTCTACCACCGCGCGTGTAGGTCCTACCTTATTTTCCAAATCTTCTTTTTCGAAAAGGGATCCTTGGCCTTCGGCGACCGATTTGGAAAGTGTTGTTCCGCTGTTTTTTAATTCATCTAAAATGGCCAGGAGGGCATTCCTTTTTCCGAATGCATCCATTGCACCCGCTTTAATGAGGCTTTCCAGTGTTTTCCTGTTTACAACTCTAAGATTAACCCGCCTGACAAAATTATCAATAGTTTGAAATTCTCCTTCGGATTCTCTTTCCGAAAGAATTGCTTCAATCGCCGCATGGCCGACGTTTTTAATTGCAGACAGCCCAAACCTTATCGCTTTTTTGACACCGGTGCCTTCAATTGTAAAGCCGGTTTGAGAATGATTAATGTCCGGTGGAAGCACGAGAATTTTCATTTTTGCACATTCTGCAACCGCCGCTGCAATTTTGTCGGGGTCATCGCTTTCTGCCGACATTACAGCGGTCATAAACTCCACAGGGTAATTGGCCTTCATGTACGCCGTCTGGTAAGCTATAACGGCGTATGAGGCGGCATGAGCCTTATTAAATCCATATGCGGCGAATGGCTCGATCAGTTTGAATAAATCGTCCGCTTTTTGTCCTCCCATGCCGTTTTTTATTGCCCCATCGATAAATTTTTCTTTTTGTTTGGCCATTTCCGAAGGTATTTTTTTACCCATTGCTTTTCGGAATTTATCTGCCTCCTCCCAGTTGTAACCAGCAATATTTATTGCGGTTAGAAGCACATCGTCCTGATAAACAATCACCCCATAAGACTCTTTAAGGTAACTTTCCATCCTGGGGTCAAAATACAAGACTTTTTTCTTTATATTTTTCCTTTCGATAAATTCAGGAATGGAATTCATAGGTCCCGGTCTAAAAAGAGATATCATGGCCATGATATCGAAAATATTAGTCGGCCTAAGCTCTTTTAAATATCTGGTCATGCCGGAACCGGAAAGCTGAAAAAGACCCATTGTTTCGCCTTTCGCCATAAGTTCAAACGCTTTTTTATCGTCAAAACCGATCTTTGTAAGATCCACTTCCTCTCCTCTTGTCTGCCTGACAATTTCAATTGCCTGTCCGAGAATGGAAAGGTTCCGAATTCCCAAAAAGTCCATTTTTACAAGGCCGACTTCCTCGATGTCATGCATGTCAAATTGTGTGATTATTTTTTCGCCCGAAGTTTCTTTTTGAAGAGGGGTGTACTGAGTTAAATCCTTTGGGGCAATTACAACTCCCGCAGCGTGAACGGACACATGGCGGACATTACCTTCAACTTTTTCTGCAAGATCGAGGAGTTCTTTAACCTCTTTATCGTTCTGATATAGAGTTTCGAGATCATGATTGATTTTTTTTGCTTTTTCAATTGACATTGGGAAGCCCTGAGCTCCGAGAGGAACCATTTTTGCAACTCTATCGGCTCTAGAATAAGGCCAGGCAAGAACCCTGGCAACGTCCCTTATCGCTGCCCTCGCCATCATTGTTCCGAACGTACCAATTTGGGCAACTTTTCCGGATCCGTATTTTTGTCTTACATAATCAATAACTTCATCCCGGCGGTTGTCGGCAAAATCCACGTCAATATCGGGAAGCGTTGGCCGGTAAAGATTTAAAAACCTTTCGAAGGGCAGTTTAAAAAATAAAGGATTAACTGTCGTTATTCCTAAAGCAAAAGAAACCAGGCTTCCGGACGCTGAACCTCTGGTTGTTGAGATTATCCCTTTGTCGCGGGCCCATGTTACAAAGTCGGACACGACCAGAAAATAAGTCGAGTATCCTTTTTGAATAATTACCGAAAGTTCGTAGTCAAGCCTGTCTCTTATTTCTTTAGTTATTTTTTCCATCCTGCTCTCTATCCCCTCCATGCATCTTTTTCTTAGGTATTCTTCCGGGGTTTTATCGCTTGGAACATCGAAGGCGGGAAATGCAACCTGAGCAAGGGGGATCCCGATATTTATTTTTTCTGCAACTGCCAGAGTATTTTTGACAGCTTCAGGAATATCCGAAAAAAGTTGGCTCATTTCTTCGGCGCTTTTTAAGTAATACGTAGGGGAATCTATCATTCTAAGACGCTTAATATCCGAAAGCATTTTGCCTGTCTGTATACAAACTACTGCATCTTGTGCCTGAGCGTCTGCCTGATTTACATAGTGGATATCGTTGGTGGCAACAATTCCAATTTTTACTTCTTTTGATAATTTCTTTGATCCGGTAATTATTTTCTTTTCCTCCTTATCCATCCTGTCCAAGTCCATATATATTTCACTGCCTTCTGGGTGATTTTTTTTATACTGGTCAAATTGGTGTCTTTGAATTTCCAGATAAAAATTGTCTTTACCAAAAATATTACGGTACTCTTTAATATTTTTGTCTGCGGCTTTTAAATCTCCGGAAATAATCGCTTTTGAAACCTCCGAGGATGAACAGCCGGACAGTGCAAGCAATCCTTTCGAGTATCTGGAGAGCAACTCTTTATCTATTCTTGGCCTGTAATAGAACCCTTCTTCGTGAGATATCGTAACCAGCTTCATTAAGTTTCTATAGCCTTCTAAGTCCTGCGCAAAAACCGTTAAGTGGAAATTTTCATTATCCTTCCCCATTTCCTTATCTTTGTACCCTCTTTTTGCAATATACATTTCGCATCCAATAATCGGATTAATTCCTTCCTGAATACACTCCTTATAAAACTTGACTGCCCCATACATTCCTCCGTGGTCGGTTATTGCCAAGTGTTTCATGCCCAGGATTTTTGCCTGAGTTACCAGTTTTGAAATTTTGGAAAGACCGTCCAGCAGGGAAAATTCAGTGTGTACGTGCAGGTGTACGAAATTGCTCATAGCCGGATTACAGTTTAGCTTTAAACCTGGGGATTTTCAATCAGCTTCCGAGAGTTTTCTAAGGACAAATTCTCTGACTTTTTCCGGCTTTGCCTGGCCCTTCGTAATTCTTTGAACTTGACCAATCAAAAACATTAAACTAGCTTCTTTCCCTTTTTTGTAATCTTCAATAGCTTTTGGATTTCTGGAGATTGTCTGAATTACTATTTCTTCCAGCTTTATATCGGAAATTCCCGTTACTTTTAATTTAATTACGGTTGCTCTTGGATCATCCCCGGTTTTTATCATGTTTGCCAGTATTTCTTTTCCATTTGCTTTAGTAATTTCCCCTTTATCAATCAAAAATAAAAGTTCTGCGAGGGAGGCGGGGAGTAGTGGAGAATCCGAAATAGTTTTATTTTCTTCGTTTAATCTCCTTAGGACCTCACCCGTGATCCAGTTTGCGACGATTTTCGGATCTTTTTTGTAAGCTCCTGCTGCTTCCTCGAAAAACTTGGCAAGTTCAACGCCTTCGGTAAGTGTCCTTGCGTCGTTTTCCGCTAACGAGTAGTCTTTTGTGAACCTTTTTCTTTTTTCGTCGGGAAGTTCGGGAATTTCTTCTGAGATTGATTTGAAATATTTTTCTTCAAATGCGAAGGGGGGCAAGTCCGGTTCTGGAAAATATCGGTAATCGTGTGCCTCTTCTTTACTTCTTTGACTTACAGTTTCCTGTTTTGTTTCGTTCCACCCTCTAGTTTCCTGTTTTGGCATTTTGCCAGATTCTAAAATTTTCCTTTGTCTTTTTATTTCATACTCAATTGCTTTTTCTGCAAATTTAAATGAATTTATGTTTTTAAGTTCAACCTTGTAGGGCGGTAATTCCTTGACCATTGATTCTTGACCCTTTGTCACTTTTCTTAATGAAACATTTGGTTCGATTCTCATACTTCCCTTTTCCATGTCTGCATCCGATACTTTTAAATACCTGACAACTTGCTGCAGATTCCGTGCGTACGTTTTTGCTTCAAGACTCGACGAGATATCCGGTTCAGTTACGATTTCTATTAGAGGGACGCCGCTTCGGTTAAAATCAACTAATGTTAATCTCGTTCCATTTAATTTTGTATGGATTAGTTTGCCGGTGTCTTCTTCTAAATGTGCCCGCGTGATTCCAATTTTTTTTGTTCTGCCGTTGGTAGTTATAAACATATGGCCGTTTTCGGAAAACGGTAGGTCGTATTGAGAGATTTGAAATCCTTTTGCTAAATCCGGGTAAAAATAGTTCTTGCGATCAAATTTACTACCCGTTCTGGTTTTACAGTTAAGTGCCAGTCCAATAAGTTGAGTATATTTAATGGCCAATTTGTTGGCTTTAGGCATAGCCCCCGGTAAACCAAGACAAACAGGGCAAGTGTGAGTGTTTGGCTTTGCAGTAAAATAGTCTGTGGAACATCCGCAAAACATTTTCGACTTTGTCGAAAGTTCAATATGCACTTCTAATCCAATTACTGCTTCCCAGTTCACAAATTCGGTCTCCTCTCGAACCATCTTGATTCCTGTTCATAAGAATGACCAACCCGGTAAAGCAGTTTTTCGGAAAAATCCGGACCAATTATTTGCATTCCAGTAGGCAAATTATCAATAAATCCGCATGGGACATTAAGACTTGGGATTCCTGCAAGATTGATATTTGTGGTGTAAATGTCGGAAAGATACATCGTTAAAGGATCGTCTGTTTTTTCTTCGAATTTAAACGGTAAACTCGCAGAAGTCGGAGTAATAATTACATCAACCTTTTTAAATGCTTTTATGAAATCCTGTCGGATAAGTCGCCGTATTTTCATAGCTTTTAAGTAATAGGCGTCGTAATAGCCGGAAGAAAGAGTGTATGTCCCAAGTATTATTCTTCTTTTTGCTTCAGCCCCAAAATTATCTCTATCATATCCAAACCGAATCCCGTCATAACGAGCCAAATTAGATGAAACCTCGGACGGCTGAATTATGTAATATGTTGCCACACCGTATTTTGTGTGTGGAAGTGAAACATTTTCAATAATTACTCCTTGTCTTTCCAGAACGTTTAATGCTTTCGTTATATTTTGTTTGATTTCTTTATTTAATCCTTCAAAATATTCTTTCGGTAGACCCACTTTTAGTCCAGACGGGCTTTTTCTAATTTCGTCCGTGTAGTTGTCTATTTTAAGAGGTGAAGTCGTCGCGTCCATTTCGTCCAAGCCTGCGGTTGTATTCAAAACAAGCGCGTTATCAAAAACGGTTTTTGTAAAATGACCAATGCTGTCAAGTGACGATGCCATCGCAATTATTCCGTACCTTGAAACTCTTCCGTAAGTAGGTTTGAGACCAACAACATTACAAAATGCTGCCGGCAGGCGTATTGATCCACCGGTGTCTGTTCCGGTTGCAAATATTACCTGGTCAGCTGCGGTGGCTACTGCTGAACCAGAGGATGAACCTCCCGGAACCCTTGAAGTGTCATACGGATTTTTAGTGGGTCTAAAATCGGAATTCTCACCACTCGAACCGTGAGCCCATGCGTCCTGGTTCGTTTTACCAACAATGCATGCTCCTGCTTCAAACAGTTTGCCAACTACTGTTGCGTCGTAGACAGGAATGTAGCTTTCCAGGACTTTTGACCCGGCAGTTGTTTTAATTCCTTTTGTAGAAAATATATCTTTGGCAGCAAATGGAATCCCAGCCAACGGACTTAGTTTTTGATTGTCTCTTCTTAATTTATCAATTCTCTCTGCTTGATCAATTGCTTCATTTTCAGCAAAGGTTAGGAATGAATTTAAGTTTTTATTGAGTTTTTTTGCACGGCTAATATAATCCGCGACGAGTTCTTTTGCTGAAATCTCCTTTGCCTCAAGGAGCTTACTTGCTTCTTTTATAGTCAAGCCTTTTAGTTTTTTCATTCTTCAAAAATGGAATCTACCTGGAAGAATCCGTTTTGTTTTTTTGATGCATTGAGGAGTGAATCTTCCTGCGATAGTGACGGTCTCGGTTCATCTTCTCTTAGTACATTAACCATTCCGGTGATATGACCGATGGGCTCTACACCTTCGGTTTCAATTTCATTCAGTTGAGAGATATACGTAAGGACACTAGAAAGTTGTTTCTCGAATTTTTCTTTTTCTTCTTTAGTTAAGTTCAAGTTTGCAAGTTTTGAGACGTGATTGATATCAATTTTGACTTTTGACATATCTACTGCATTTCCCTCAAGGTTTTCACTCGCTCTTCAATTGGAGGGTGAGTATTAAACAGACCTGCAAACCACCCGGTTATTGCATGCCTGTCTTTAAAAGGGTTCACGATATAAAGATGGGCAGTTGCCTTATTAGCTACTTCAAGGGGTTCCTTGTCTTTTGAGATTTTAATAAGAGCATCGGCGAGCGCGTCGGGGTTTCTTGTAATTAATGACCCTGAAGCGTCGGCTAAAAACTCTCTTTTCCTGGAAATTGAAAGTTGAATTAGCGTTGCAATAATCGGCGCCAAAAGAGCCAGAATGATTCCGACAATTGCCATAATTGCGCCTAGCTGTCCCCTGTCCTCGTCCCGGTCGCGCCCACCACCCCACCAATTAATCCTAATGAACCAATCGGCAAGGAGTGCAACCGTGCCAACAAGAATCGAAACGATTGTCATTAGTCTAGTATCAAAGTTACCAACATGGGAAATTTCGTGGGCTGCGACTCCCTCGAGTTCCTGCCGGGAAAGTTTAGACAGAATTCCTGTCGTAAAAGCAATCGCCGCGTGCTTGGGGTCACGGCCTGTTGCAAAGGCGTTAGGTGCAGTGTCATCAATTATGTAGACTTTAGGCATTGGAAGCCCCGATGCAATTGTGAGGTTTTCGATTATACGAAAGACTTCAGGGTTGTCCTTTTTCTGTATTTGTTTTGCTCCGGAAATTGCCATAACCATTTTGTCGCTATAGTAGTAGGAAATAAAATTCATTATTCCTGCTACTATGAGAGCAATCCCTGTAAAGCCAAGGGCAGAAGGACCCCGGTAGCCCAGCGCCTGGGTAAAAACGAAGGCGATTGCAGTAATAAAAATTGCGAAGAAAAACATAATAAGCCAGGTTTTAAAACGGTTGGCGGAAGCTTGCGTGTAGGCTGTCATGATACGTTGAATTATATCAATTCCTAGACTTTGAGGATAATGTTCTACTCTCGGGGACGGATATGTTTGTCGAAATAACAAAGAAGTATATTAAGCGACGGGTGTTTTTCCGTTCTGACTTGATGGAAGGTACCAGCTTCCAATATTTTTGCCTCCTGGTCAAACATTTTGTATTCTTGAACATCTACTTCTTTCCCGGTATGTGACAAGGAAAGAATTGTTTCGCCAAAAACCTGGTGGTTTATTTCAATATCATTATGCCCATGAAAGGAGCTTCTTATTCTACGTCCGTTTATCTGGATAAGTAACCTATTTTGTTTTGTCCAACCCCAGTATCTTGATTGAGACGTTTCACCGGAAGCTGGCGAAAGTTGAGGTGTTGTGAATATTTGAATATTTGGGGAGGCGCTAATTAAAGCATGCACATCATGGGCTTCCCTGTACGTCATGGGAAATTGGCCGTTCAACGAATCGATGTTTCTTGCAAGATCTTCGAGTTTTGAAATGTCGCTGGTGGCCCCGATCGCCAAATGAAAATATTCCCCATCTTCTTTCCCTTCAACAACAACCACGCCATTTTTAATTGTGGTTTCCGCTTCTATTCTTGGGATCGTCTGATATCTTCTCTCCACTTTATTTATCCAGAGTTTTTAGTTTACCACGAAAATCCGATAATTTTTTGTAACCTTTTAATGCCATAAAATCTTTGAGTTCTTCCTGAACTTTTTTAAATATTCCCGGCCCTTTTTGTAAAAATGCAGTCCCTATTTGAACAGCAAAAGCTCCCGCTAAAATAAATTCAAATGCGTCAATTCCCGAATAAATTCCTCCGACTCCTATCACCTGAATTTTTCCTTTAAATATGTCCGAAAAAACTTTGACGTTGGCAAGGGCTGCAAATTTGATATATTTACCGCCTATTCCACCCAGGCCTCCTTTTGGCTTTATGAAGGGTTTTTCCGTGTAAGGATTGATAACCAAGCCGTTCCCAATGGAATTGACGCATGTTATGAATTTTACAGGATACCTTTTAATTACATTTGCGATTTGTTCGTAATGGACGAGGTCAAAGTACGGCGGGAGCTTAACGCCGTACGGTTTTTTTGTTACTTTTGAGACCGCATCCAGTAGTCTATCCAAATCTTGCGGATCGTAACCTACGATTGGTTTTCCGATTGTGTTTGGTGAGCCGGGATTAAACTCGATAATATCAACTGGTGTATCGTTGAATGCTTTAAAGATGACGACGTTATCTTCAAGGGTGAGGCCGGAAATACTGGCAACTATCGGTTTTTTGGGATATTTCTTTTTTAATATTTTGGAAAATTTTATGTATGCTTTGTAACCAAGATTCGGTAAGCCCATTGAATTGATTGAACCGTATTCGAGGTCTGCGTATCTTGGTTCCGGGTTGCCATTTCTTGGCTCCAACGTGCAGGATTTCATCGTTATCGCCGATGATCCGGATTTGGCTATTACTTCAAGTTCCTCAAGGGTGACATCTGCTGGGCCTGCGGTATTAAATACACATGTATCGAGCTTTATGCCTGTTATCTTTGTAGAAATATCAATCATTCAAACCCCATTTTCTTTCCCCAGTTTTGAGGATCTTTTGCCCAATCGAGTATTATTTGCACCTGATCTTCCCTAAGAAATCTTTTTTTCACCGCCGTTTCGACCGAATGCTTCAGATCGGTTAGGCAAGTAAGCTTAATCCTTGCTTTCTTGAAGTTGTCTTCGGATGCTTTGAGGCGATAAGTAAAAATCGCAACCTCATCAGTAACTTTTGCACCAAGCTTTCTTAAAGCTTTCGCAACTTTGACGGAAGAACCGGCAGTAGAAATAAGATCTTCAATAATAATTGCCCTCTGTCCCCTTTTAATTAATCCTTCAACCTGGTTACCCTTACCATGGTCTTTCGGTTGGGATCTGACATATACCATTGGGATGTTTAACTCTGCTGCAATAAATGCTGCGTGGGCTATTCCGGCGGTCGCAGTACCGGCAACTACGTCCGGAATGCCAATTTCTTTAATTCTTTGAACCAAAAATTTCGTGACGAGTTTTCTTTCTTTTGGATGAGAGATGATAAGCCTATTGTCCGTATAGACCGGGCTTAGTATTCCCGAATCATATTTGAATGGCTGGTGCGGGCGGAAAATAATTGCACTTATGTCGTAAAGGGTTGATGCAACTTTTTCTGCTGTTTTATCTATATCTATTGATTTCATCCTTTAAATTCTGGGCAGCTTTTTGGGGATCCTGGGCATAGATTATACTTCTAGATGAATTAAAAAGAATACCTCCGTGTTTGTTGTCGACTCCTGATACAACTGCTTTTTTTATTTCACCGCCTTGTGCACCGATACCTGCAGACAATATAAGTTTGGCCGGGTAGACAGACCTGACCTCTTCTAACTCTTTCGGGTAAGTTGCTCCAACGAACAGGCCAAAGGCCTGTTTTATATTTTTTAACTTTTTGGCAATGTGCAGATAGAAAGGTTTTCCTGCTATCTTTAAGTCCTGGAACATACTGCTGTCGGGGTTTGATGTTTTCAAAAGAAGAAAAACCAGGCGGTTTTTGTATTCAAGATAAGGAATAATTGAGTCTATTCCAAGATACGGATAAAGGGTTGTGGCATCGGCATTCCAATAATCAAATATTGCTTTTGCGTAATATGTAGCGGTGTTTGGAACATCCGCTCGTTTTGCGTCAAGAACAACAGGTATCTGTGGATAGTTTTTATTTAAGTAGGTGATTGTCATTTTTAGTTGCTTCAGGCCTTCAATACCTTCCGCTTCATAGAATGCAATATTTGGCTTATAGACAGCTACATGATCGTTTGTTGCGTCTATTATTGACTTATTAAATTCGAAAATTGGGAATTTGTATTTTTTAAACCTTAGGGGAATTTTTGAAATGTCCGGGTCCAGACCGACGCATACGAGAGAATTATTTTTCTTGATTTGTTTATGAATTTTTGTTACCGAATCCACTAAACTTCTTCTTTTAGGCAATCTGCAATGAGGCCGGCGACCGATACAACTTCCACTTTTTTACTTTGTTGTTTTTGTCCGATACTGTCTGTTACATAGATTTTATCGACGGGGCTACTTTCGAGATTATTAACTGCACCTGATGCAAAAACACCATGGGTTGCACAAACTATTATTTTTTTAACACCCTTTCGTTTGAGGGCATTTGCATTTTCGATAATTGTCCCTCCGGTTGAAATTACATCGTCGACAAGAATAGCCGTATCCCCAGTAAGTTCACCCGTCATAGAAAGCACCTCGATCTTGTCACGTTTATCAATTTGCCGGTGTTTTTCCATAACGGCAAGGGGAGCGTTTAGGAGACTTGCAAAATTTCTTGCCCTTTTCACTCCACCCGTGTCGGGTGAAACAACGATGGGTTTTTGCGGTTTATCCTTTTTTATCCTTTTTGAGAGTTCATCAAGTGCTGTTAAATAAATAACTGGTACATTAAAGAACCCCACAATTGCATCTGCATGCAGATCCAGACAAACTACTTTATTAATTCCCGTTGCGACAATCAGGTCCGCAACAACTTTGGCTGAAATTGGCTCACCGGCCCTGGATTGTTTTTCCTTTCTGCTGTAACCAAAATACGGAATAATGGCAGTAATTTTATGAGCACCGCTTCTCCTGAGGGCATCAGCGATTAAGGCAAGTTCTATAATGTGGTCATTAACAGGTTTGGAATTTGATTGAAGTATAAAAACGTTTGAATTGTTAACGTCGTCTTTGACCCAAACGTCAATTTCACTATCGGAAAATCTCCC
This sequence comes from Candidatus Curtissbacteria bacterium, assembly GCA_016198325.1. Classification (GTDB taxonomy): domain Bacteria; phylum Patescibacteriota; class Microgenomatia; order Curtissbacterales; family GWA2-41-24; genus JACQIV01. Next base: position 2,238 of record JACQIV010000015.1, on the reverse strand, counting down.
GATTTCTATCCTGCCAAGAGGAATACCGGATTTAATGGACACCAATTTTGCCAAATCTTGATTTGACGAACCCGAGAAAAGCTTAGGAGAATTCATGAAGTTAAAACTTCACTTTAATATCTTTTTTTGATTCTTCTTCCGCTTCAAAAAATTCTTCTTCGGAAAAATTTAAAAGTCTGGCGAGAAATACATTCGGGAAAACTTTTATTTTGGTGTTGTAATCCATAACGTTTGCGTTATAAAACTGGCGGGATGCAGCGATCTTTGTCTCGGTATCGGAAAGCTCTTCCTGCAATTGTTTAAAATTTTCCGACGCACGAAGGTTGGGGTAAGCTTCTGCTATCGCGAAAAGTGTTTTGAGAGCACCCGTTAAAACATTATCTGCAGTTGCGGCTTGCTTAGGGTTTTTGGCAGAGACTAAAGCACTCCTTGCCTTAGTTACGTTCTCGAACACAGCTCTTTCGTGTCTTGTATAACCCTTAACAGTTTCTATCAGGTTTGGAATAAGGGATGACCTTCTTTTTAATTGAACTTCAATCTGCGACCACGCCTCTCTGATGCGAACTTTTGCAGTCACCAATCCGTTGTAGAGAAACCAAAGATAAAGGAAAAAAGTGATGATAAGAACTACAATTATTATTGTTGGACTCATAAAACTATTGCTAATCATACCCTAAACCCTCACAACTGTCTATAATTTTTTTATATCTTTTTTACCGTAATTATTGATTGTTATGGGAAAACAATTTTTTAAATTCAAGCCAAGGTAATGTGTTGATTATGTCTTTCTTCGTTGCCCATCCACGTCTTGCTACGGCAACACCGAATTTCATGTTTTCCATTTGAGAAATTGAGTGAGAATCACTATTGATAATGAGTTTTACACCAATTTTGATTGCTTCCTTCACCAAAACATCCGGCAAATCCATCCGGTTTGGCCAGGCATTGATTTCCAGAATAGTCCCTGTTTTTACGCATTCTTTGAAAACAAGTTCCCAATCGGCATCATATGATTCCCTATGAAGCAGTAATCTGCCAGTTGGATGGGATATTACTTGAACATAAGGTGAATGAATTGCCGTAAGCAGCCTTTTAGTAATCGTTTTTTTATCCTGGCCATGACTCGAGTGAATTCCCGCAATGGCACCGTCCAACAGTATTAAACATTCTTCCGGCACAGAGAGTTCTCCGTTGGTTAAAATATCTATTTCGAGTAAATTTAGTATTCTAATACCTTTATCTGAGGACTTAAGTTGTTCTATATTTGCGGTCCTTTTCTTAATTAAATCAATAATTTTTGCCTTACTGTGTGTGGAAACACCAGGGGAGTGGTCGGAAAGACCAATATATTCATATCCAAGGTTTTTTGCTTTCCTGATAATTTCCGCAAAAGAGTCTTTTCCAAGGTCATGACTTGGTTCTATCGGATAGCTGGAGTGTAAGTGAAGGTCGCCTCTTATATCTTTTATATCTACTAATTTAGGTAGTTTTTTCTGCTGGGCAGCTTTGATTTCACCCGTATCTTCCCTCATTTCCGGTACAATCCAGTCCATTCCTAAGAATTTATAAAATTCCTCTTCCGTTCTAAACTTCTTAAGTTTACCCTTGACCTTGATGCCATAATCCGAAACTGAATAGCCTTTTTCTAGTGCATACTCCCTTAGACGTATGTTATGGTTCTTTGAGCCTGTAAAGTGCTGCAGGAGGGCACCAAAAGCCTCCGGTTTCTCAACCATTAGGTCAACCTGAATACCGTTCCCCAGGATTATAGCTGCTTTTCTCACGCCTGCCTCCAATACCTTTTTAACATCCTTAAACTTGATAAAGTGGCTTATTATTTTTTTTGGTTCTTTAGATGAGACCGCAAGGTCGATGTCTCCAACTGTTGCCACCATTCTTCTAAGTGACCCCAAGGGTTCTGCCTGCTGGCATTCTTTTAATTCCCTTAGGTATTTGAGTACTTTTTCCGCCGACGGGAAAGCTTCCGTTAACAAATGTCTCGTGGGCTCTTTAAATTCACCTACGGATGTCAAAATTTCTTTTTCACTCTTTTCACCGAATCCGGGGAGTGCTTTTATCATGCCTTTTTTTGCTTTTTCTTTTAAATCATCAAGGTTTTTAATTTTTAACTCTTTCGAGAGTTTGTAGGCAGTTTTTGGGCCCATGCCTCTAACCTTCATTAGCTCGAACATTGATTGGGGCAAATCTTCTGTCACTTCTTCGAAATGTTTAACCTTA
>JACQIV010000013.1 GCA_016198325.1 Candidatus Curtissbacteria bacterium | reverse complement strand
GTTCAAATACTATGGCAAAATATCAACAGATAAAGAAGGAGTTAAAGAACAAACAGAAACTTTTAGCTTGCGCAAGGCAGTTGGGAGTGGTTGGTGACGCAACACGTTTAAAGATTTGTTATCTTCTGTGCCGTTATTCAGAGTTAAACGTTGGTGAAATGGCAGATATCCTAGATACTTCTATTTCTGTTATTTCCCATAGCGTAAAGAAACTTTTTGAACTACAGTTGGTAAAAAGAAGAAAAGAGGCACAAACGGTTTATTATTCTCTCGCTGAAAATCGTTTCACTAAGACGCTTAAAAACTTTATCGCATAAATATGGAAGAGTATGACTTGATTATTATCGGCGGCGGGGCAGGAGCATTTGCGGCGGCTATTAAAGCCAATGAATTAAGAGCCAAGGCCTTAATAATCAATCACGGTTTACCTTTGGGTGGAACTTGCGTTAATGTCGGCTGTATTCCTTCTAAAAACTTACTTAAGGCTGGCGAAGTGCTGTATTACAGTCAACACCATAATTTCGGAGGTATCAAACTTCGTACAGAGGAATTTGATTTTGGTAAAACAATCCAAGAGGAACTCGATGTAGTGGCGGCAATGCGGAAGGAAAAGTATGAGGAGGTCTTAAAGAATTTGCAGAATGTTACTTTTATAGAAGGTAGGGCAAAGTTTACCTCACCTGTAGAGATTGAAGTAAATGGTCAGAAATATCAAGGCAAGAAGTTTGTTATCGCCACCGGCTCAACTGCTAACGTTCCACCAATTTCCGGAATTAAAGAAGCGGGGTACCTCACCCATATTGAGGCCTTGGCTAACAAGAAACAGCCTAAATCATTAGTGATTATTGGAGCCGGGCCACTAGGGCTCGAGTTTGCCCAGATGTTTTACCACTTTGGCACTAAAGTCACTGTATTACAAAAAGGAAATACTATTCTCCCAAGAGTTGAACCGGAAATTGCCTCGGCCTTACAAAAGTATTTATCCGATGAAGGAATTGAAGTTTACACAGAGGTTGAAACACTGTCGGTTCGTAAAGAAGGCTCGGAAAAAGTGGTAAAAGCGAAAATAAACAAGTTTGTTACTGGCGTAATAAAGGGAATAGAGCAGGAATTTAGAGCTGAAGAAATCTTATTAGCCGCGGGCAAAACCGCCAACACTAAAGACTTGAATTTACAGATAGCAGGAGTAGAGATTGATGAAAGACTTGCTATCAAAGTCAATGAGTATCAAAAGACCTCGAAAGATCATATTTTTGCTGTTGGGGATGTCACCAATCAAAAACTAAGATTGGAAACAATAGCAGGCAGGGAAGGGACTTTAGCCGCTAAAAATGCCTTAACCGGAAGTCGCGACAGTATCAACTACTGGCAAGTTCCATATGCTGTCTTTACTTATCCTGCTGTTGCGGGAATAGGGATGACTGATGCGGAAGTTATTGAAAGCGGCGGGAGATGCAGTTGCAATACAATTGACTTTTCTAAAGTTCCAAAAGCTGGAGCCATCAAAGATACCAGAGGCGTAATCAAAATGGTGATAAACAGCGAAAACAAGAAAATCTTAGGTATCCATATGGTAGCTCCTGAAGCGGCGGATATCATCAATCAAGGAATTTACATCTTAAAAGGAGAAATGACAGTTGACGATGTCATAGACAGCTTGCCTGTCTTTCCAACCCTTTCAGAGAGTATAAAAATCGCCGCTTTGTCATTTACTACTGATATAACGAAATTGAGTTGTTGTATTTGAAACTCCAAATATTCTCCTTGACAAAGTTTTATTTCCAAAGTATTATTGATATATTCAAATCTTTCAATAAACATGAGCAAACAGGTTGTTAAATTATTCAAAGCACTATCTGACGAAACGAGGGTAGATATCATTAGATACCTCCTTGATAATGGAAAAGAACTTTCATGCCAAGAGCTGTTAGATAAATTTCCTCTTTCCCAGCCAACTCTCTCTCACCACTTCAATAAACTTGCCGATGCAAACATTCTCAAAGTGCGTAAAGTTGGTGCCAGCCATTTCTACAGCATAGATAGGGAGTATTTGAAAAACCTTGGTATAGATATCCAAAAGGTAGTTAACAGCAAAAAAGGAAATGGGTCAACATGAAACCAAATGAAAAATATGGCCAACTTGCAACAGATGAGGCCATTCAAAAAACAGTTAAAGCTTTACAGTCAAACAATTTTGAGGTAGAGGTTGTCAAAAACAGTGAAGAAGCCAAGAATAAAGTTTTACAGCTTCTACCTGCCGGAGCAGAGGTTTTTACCATGACTTCTCAAACTTTGGAAGCCATTGGGGTAGACAAGGAAATTAACGAGTCAGGTAAATACAATGCCATCCGCCCAAAACTTATGGCCATGGACTGGAAAACTCAAGCACGAGAGATGGCAAAGTTAGGTGCTGCTCCGGATTGGGTTGTGGCTTCTGTCCATGCAGTAACAGAAGACGGACATCTACTTATTGCCAGTAATACCGGAAGCCAGCTTTCAGCCGAAGCTTATGCGGGGGAGAGGATTGTTTTTGTTGTCGGATGCCAGAAGATTGTCAAAGACACAGAAGAGGGTATCATAAGAATTTATGAGTACTCCCTGCCTTTGGAGGATAAGCGGGCGAGAAAAGCTTATGGTATGCCCTCGGCTGTCAATAAAATTCTCATCATTAACAAAGAGGTAATGCCTGAAAGAATTACAGTTATTTTAGTTAGAGAGAAGCTGGGTTTTTAATAAACTTCTCCAGCTTAAAAGCTGGAGTTTTGTCTTAAGTTTACATGAACTCTGCTGGAGAAGTATGTATTCTCTTGCTTTCATCTTCGACATAAATGTCGAAGTTTTCAGCAGAGTGAATATAAATTGGCCAGACAGAGAGTCTAAAAAGGGGGTGAAACAGCTTATTATAGTTTTGATTTTGCTGAGTTTTACTTTTTTATTGACTATCCTCACCCTTATCAACTCCGTCTGAACAACATTTTCAAAAGCTCTTAATAGTTTATCAATCGTTGCCCTAGGAATCTCAGGGTTAGGGGGCAAAATAATCCACAGAGTTTCTTAGATATAACTACGGGTGTTATTCCCTTTCGTTTTATGAGATGATTCTCTTCTTGGAAGAGAATAAAAATATGAATCCAAACAAAGCTTTGTGGGAAAAAGGTGACTTTACCGAAATTGCCGCCTTTATGCGCCAGTCCGGAGAAGCACTCGTCAAGTCACTCGGGATAAAGCTGCCACTGCGGGTCTTGGACCTCGGTTGCGGAGATGGTACCACGGCAATTCCTCTCGCCCAGTTGGGGGCAGAGGTCGTTGGAATCGACATTGCCCAGAACCTCGTTGATGCCGGAAACAAACGGGCGGCTGCGATGGGTCTTAGCCAACTGAAATTTCAAGAGGGAGATGCGTGCAATTTGCAAGGAGTAAGTGACCATTCGTTTGATTTGACCATCTCTATATTCGGCGCCATGTTTGCTCCCAAGCCTTTCGATGTAGCGAAGGAAATGGTTAGGGTCACAAAACCGGGCGGCCGCATTGTGATGGGCAACTGGATCCCAAACGATCCGACCTCATTCGTTTCGCAGCTCTTGAAGATAAGCGCAGCATTTACACCTCCGCCGCCGGAAGGTTTCGTCAGTCCAATGACGTGGGGTGTGGAAACTAATATCATCGAGCGTTTTGGACAGGCCGGAGTGTCCAAGGAGAAGATCTCTATGGTCAAGGACACGTACTCCTTTATATCAGATGACAAAAGCCCGGCGCAGTTCATAGAATTATTGGAACGATTTTATGGACCAACAATGAACGCTGTTGAAGCGGCCGGGAAGAGCGGGAAAATGGAAGAATTGCACAGCCAGCTTTTGGAACTGGCGAAAGCACAAAACAAGGGCACTGACGGCGGCACTTCAATACCTGCTACCTTCCTGCGAGTGACTGTTAATCTTTAAGTTCATGATTGTCTCCTCGAACACAAAAGTGGTTTTTTTGATCGATCTTTCGTGCTAAAAAGGTATAATGCCAAGTAAGAAAGGAGGACAAGTAGATTTAGCAAATAAAGCTACAAAAATATTATGAATGGAACAATTAAAACCAAAACAGAAAAAGGATATGGATTTATTTCCCGTGAAGGAGAAGAAAAAGATCTTTTTTTCCACTCAACAGATTTAAGCGGTGTAACTTTTGATGAACTTCAAGTAGGAGCAGCCGTCACGTTTGATGTTGTAGAAGGCGAAAAAGGCCCAAGTGCAAAAAATGTAAAACCTGCGGCGTAATTTTTACGAAGCAATACAAAAAGCCTTGCTTAATGCAAGGTTTTTTTGTGCCTCGTGTGCGAAGATGTCTTTTTAAATTGGGTTTGAACGGTGCCCTCCCCGCAGTTTATTATAGATTGGATCGAGTGGGATAGTATTCGGATAAACGGCGAATTTTGGCAGGTTTTTACCAAAGATAACTTTAGGCGTTTTAGTTTTTCTCTTCTTTTTATTTTGAAAATTTTGCCATTTTTCGTACCTTAATTTTGATAGGTGCATAGTGCCGGTGCAAAACTTGCTTTCGCATTTGCAATCGTGCGGGCAATTTTTACAGGTTTCATCTTTTGGGCTAAGCAGGTAAGAGATTGTAAGTTCTTCGCCAGGTTTAATTTTTATCAGTGCAAAAAATAGCGTATGGCCACGGAATGTATAAATCCAGCAGTTTGGCGTGCAGGAGTGGTTAAGAAGGTGAATGCCGGGTTTTTTTAAATTGGGATAAATTGAAGCCTGGTCTGTGAGATACATTAAATAAAGCCCTTTTTTATCGTTTTCAAGGTTGTACCGGGCGGTTTTTATAACTTTTCCGAGGTAGTCACCGATTATGATGCCTGCTTTTATCTCCTTTTTGCAAAAGATGCCAAGGCCTTTTTCTTTTGTCGCCATAACTTGCCAGAAATCTTCCTTTATTAAAAACATATAGGTTATTTTAACAATGTAACGAGCAAATTCTTTTGCTAAAATCTAACGAGACCAGTTTTGAAAATGGATTTTATTAACACTTTGCGGCAGTTCAGGATAGGACCATTTGCAGTTTTTGATTTTTCGATTGCATATGTGGGTATTTTTTTGCTGGCGCCAAAACTTACTAAAATATTTGCCAAAATTCACCTTTATATTTCCAGAACCGATTGGCTATTTTTAACTTTACCTATTGGTTTGTTATTTCATCTTGCTTTAAGACTGCACACTCCTTTAACAAAAATGGTTTTGGATCCTTATGGTAATTACCCAATAAAAGCATTAATTTTGTTCATGCTTTTATTGGGGCTTCGAAATTGCAGAAATCCCCAAAATATTAAGAAATCTTAATTAAGTTGCATCCGCCTTCTGCGGTTCAGGAGCGGAGTAAATTATTGGCAGGAGAGCTTGGCGGGAAGTGCAAATGTGCCGGCTAAGGTAGAAATTTCATCATTCAAGACGACGGTGTTTAATATCTACGTTGATACCGGTATCAGGTAAGCTGACGGCAATAAACCACTTCTTAATTTCCTTAACTACTTAATCAAAGGCGGGCGGTTGACAACTGTCTAGTACTGTTCGATAATTGTTGATCGTGCCTGAAGAAAGAGAAGGTCTTAACACGCGCCGATTCCTCCCTGTATTTATTTGCTTTTCGTTAGTCATTTTAAGCTTTGTTTTTGTCCTTGCTTCCAGGCATTTTGCCATTGCCCAGGGTGAAGACGAAGAGACAGATATTGTAAACGTTAAACGCGACGGGCGCCAGATTCAGGCAAGAATTCCCAAGGAGGTTCCCGACCCTGATTCCGGCAGGGCATCTGCTTCTGGCAGTATCTTGGTTAAGTTCCGATCAAATGTAAATGAAGCCAAACGGGATCAGATCCATCGAAATGTTGGCGCCTTAAAAGTTGGCCGTTTGTACCTTGGCAATACGCACCGTGTGCGTGTGCCACAGGCAGCACTTGCTGCTGATCTTGCTGCGTATCGCGCGAATCCTTCAGTTGAATATGCTGTTCCCGATCGTATTGTGCGTGCTTTGGGAACACCGAACGACCCAAGTTTCAACCAGCAATGGGGCATGAGTAAGATTAACGCGCCAGGTGCTTGGGATATTTCCACGAGTTCGGCTGCTGCTCGAGTAGCCATCCTCGATTGTGGTGTGTACGACAGCGCTTCTACATTTGTTGGTCCCGACGGAAAACGGGGTCATCCCGATGTGCGTGATAAGGTGGTTGCAAGGATTAATTTCACGACGTCGCGAGATGCCGACGACTGGTGCGACCACGGAACCCATGTTTCCGGGATTGCCGGTGCTGTCACCAATAACGGCATTGGTGTTAGCGGTCTGGGTTACAGTAACAGTATTGTCAACGTAAAGGTTTTAGGGGATAACGGATCGGGAACTTTCGGCTGGGTTATAAACGGAATCTTGTGGGCAGCCGGCTGCGATACTAATCCCTGCGGGGCGCGTCGCGCAGAGATAATCAATATGAGTTTGGGGGCAACAGGTGCCTGCGATCCATTGGTGCAGGCGGCTATGGATAAGGCCTGGGCGCAGGGAATGGTTATTGTGGCAGCTGCAGGAAATGATTCTGCAAGCGGAGCAATAACACCGGCAAACTGCAGCAATGTTATTGCGGTTTCTGCTTCGGATACGAATGATGCTAAAGCTAGTTTTTCGAATTTTGGAAACGGTGTGGATGTTGCAGCCCCGGGTGTTAACATTCTATCTACGAATTTCGTGGGCAAGTATGCTTCATTCAGCGGAACTTCGATGGCTTCGCCCCATGTTGCCGGGGAAGCCGCACTAATCTGGACGACTTCTTATAACACGAGCAATCAGGCTGTAGTTGACAGGATTCTTTCAACTGCCAATTTGAGCGCTTTGGCAGGATCTAACTTTGGCCGAATTGATGCATTTGCAGCGGTTGGCGGATCGGGCATCCCACTGCCTTCACCATCGCCCTCACCGACACCATTGCCGTCGCCTTCACCATCGCCCTCACCGACACCATTGCCGTCGCCTTCACCATCGCCCTCACCGGTTCCGATAAGTTGCGACGCGCCTGTTATTATTAGCCATTCCGATACAAGACCGACCAGCGGGGGAACAGTTTCCTTTGCATGGAATCCTGTAGCAGGGGTTACGTTATACAGAGTACAGCGACAACGTACAGACGGCACGTGGAATACACGCACAACAAGTAGCTCAACCAGTTTTACGGGCAGCGATGTATTAAACGACCCAAATTGGCGAGTCTTTATTTCTGCCGGTACCTGTACGCCGATTCCCGGCCCCGATGTTGTGTTTGACCCCTAATTACAGTTTCCTTGTTTTCTAATTGGAAAAAAGTATGGAACTTGTAAAAAAGTCCGGCGGAAAAGTCCAGGGCAAGCCAATGGACATACCAGGAATTGGGAATTTTGTTATGGTCAAGGACACTGAAGGTAACCGTGTCGGTATGCTTCAGGCGACTTCCATGTAAATAGATACGCAAAGGTTTTTGCTATAATCTTAGGAATCAATGAAGATAATTTGGGTAATAGGAATAATTCTGGTTGTCGCAATCGTCGGGTTTTTCGTTTTTGAAAACCCAATACAAAAGTCCTCGAGTCAAGGGAGTTCTATTGAAACAAAAGCAATTGGTCAGGGTTCTTCCTCAACTGCGAATTTTACAGACCCAAAAAAGGCGGCTCACTACGAATCGAACACACCGGCACACGGATCGGTTTTAGCGGGAGTTCCTGTTAATGTCGTTATTGATTTCAACTTTGATCTTGCCCAGCCCTCTGAAATAAAAATCTTCAAAGACGGAAAAGACTTTGGGCAAGGTGAAACGGTTCTCGATTCGAATAAGCTTGCGATGAGAAGAAACATTAATTACGATTCCCCTAACGGTCTTTTTACAGTGGAATACAAAGCTTGCTGGCCGGACAAAAGCTGTCACGACGGAAGTTTTCAGTTTGTAATTGACAGGTCAGCCGGGAGTGTCTTTGAAGATAGAACCGGTTCAAAAGAAGTAACTGTCAGAATGTCGCAGATTGCTTTTAACCCCCAAAATTTGAAGGTCTCAAAAGGCACAAAAGTGACGTGGATTAACGATGATAGTGTCGAACACTACGTTAATACGGAAACACATCCGGCGCATACCTATTATCCACAACAAAATTCAAAAGCCTTGAAAAAAGGAGAAATCTTCAGTCTGGTTTTTGATAAAGCAGGCATCTACCCTTACCACTGCAGTGCCCACGCCTCCACAATGACCGGCTCCCTGCTTGTAGAGTAATGTGCCGAAACATCAAAACCCTTTTTAATTTTGACCCGCCGGCAACGGAGGAGGAAATAAATGCGGCATCGTTGCAATTTGTGCGCAAAATCTCCGGTTTCACCAAACCTTCGCAAGTAAATGAAGGTGTTTACAGCCAGGCAGTTTCCGACGTTTCCAAAGCCGCACAAAAATTGCTAAGTTCACTAGAAACAAATTCCAAACCTCGTAATCGGGAGGAGGAGGCCAAACGGGCACACGAAAGAGCGGCAAAGAGATTTGGAAGAAATTGAATTTTGACTGCTAATTTTCAAAAGCATATATAATTTCCTCTCATGGTCAAAAAAAAATCTACATGTGGTTTGTGTAAACCGCATAAAAAATGGAAGAGAAACGACACCAAGGTAAAACAGTTTTTGAGGAAAGAAGTTGAGACGGAAATTGCTACAATTGTTTCGTTAAGTTAAATTAATTTGCCGGTTGCGGAATATATCAAGTTTGATATAATAAGTATGGATTTTAAAATTGTATACTACAAGGATCGTTCTGGTAAAAGTCCTATTGAGGAGTTTTTGTTAGATCTAGCTGTAACAAATGAATTGCTCTTTAATCAAACCTCAAAAGGACTTGGGAAATTAAGAAACAGAGCTTATCATAATGAGCCTTTATCGAAATATTTGGAATCAGGTTTATGGGAACTAAGAATTAGGTCAAGAAACGACACGTTAAGGATAATTTATTCTTTTATGAAAGGGCAGGTAATTATTTTGTTGCATGTCTTTATTAAAAAACAGCAGAAGACACCTCCAGGTGAATTAGAAATGGCTAGAAAAAGATTGAATGAAATAAAAATGAGGGAGACAGACTAATATGAACAGGCCGAAGGATGATCTTGATAGGACAATCGAAAAAGCTCTAAAGAGAGATCCTTCTTTGAAGGAAGGGTTGGAGCGGGCCGAGCAAGCATGGAATATTGCTTTCCAAATTATTGATCTGAGAGAAAAAGCAGGGCTTACTCAAAGACAGCTTGCCGATCTTGTTAATACTAAACAGTCCAATATTGCTAGACTTGAGTCAGCAGACTACACAGGGTATACCCTTAAGACTTTAGAAAAGGTAACAAGAGCACTAAAATCAAGGCTAGAGATAAGAATAGTTCCTTTTGGCAACCGCAGTTTAACTCGTCAATAAGTCCTCTTTGTGGTTTTTCTGAATTACATTACTTGTAAAGGATAAAAAAATGAAAAGGAAGAAGATTGTTTTTGTTGCAGACGATAAAATTGACGAATTTGCCCATAAGTTGATTGAAAGGGTTTTTGGAATCCGTGGAGCGTGGATGTCAAATGAATCAACTTTGGATGATTTTGAGTTACTAGAGTCCATTCCCGGCCACGAACAAGTTCCTTTATCTGAAATTCCTGAAGTTGATCGCCGCTTGTATAAAAAAGACTTTGCAGAATCTTCAGACCCAAAAAGATATCGGGTTTGGTACCCGCCAGTTTCTGCAAAAGAATGGTCACGGGTCGAAAGTATAACGAGAGATTTCTTAATTGGTAAAGTAGAAGAAGAGTATAAAATCTCTATGGAAGATTATCCAAAGAGTGAACATTTATATGTTTGGAAAGTAGCAGAGTTTGTTAAAAGAAAGTTGAAGGAAAGTTAAATATAAATAAATTACAGAAGCAAAGCGTGCTCGCGAAAGAGAATAATGAAGAGATTTGGCGGAAGTATTTTTTTGACTTCTAACAAAAAAGCAGTGCTGAAAAAGGAAAACATAAGATCCGGGGATACCGTTACTGTTAGTTATTATTCGGTTTGACTTTGATTAAATACCCGCTTTGGGAGACAAGAACCTAAAACTTTTTGGGGTTGATACCGGTTTATTTCCATTATGGGGATGGGTATAGTAATTGGTCTTTGGTAGGGCGACTGCGGTTTTTGATTGATAACCCTTAATCGTATTGTGGCGATATTTTCATGAGAACATGTTATAATCCCCTTTACCTTAATCGGATCGTTTGATTTTTAGATTTTTCTTCTAAACTTTTTTGACATTTCCATTAAGCAAAGAAAGGAGGATAAATAGATGGCAGTAAAATTATTCGTTGGAAGCTTGGCTTACTCCGTGACACAAGGTCAGCTTGAGGAACTTTTTTCCCAGGCAGGAAAAGTCGAGTCTTGCAGCTTAATTTCTGATAAATTTTCCGGACAGAGTAAAGGCTTTGCGTTTGTGGAAATGTCAAATGATGCTGAGGCAAAAGAGGCAATTTCTAAATTCAATAACTTCGAAATAGACGGTAGAAGAATTGTGGTAAATGTCGCCAGACCACGGGAAGACCGTGGAGACAGAGGCTTTGGTGGTGGAAACCAAAGACAAGGCGGCTTTTCGCGTTCTAAGAGGTGGTAAGCTTTGACTTTTGAAACTCAGTGTATCCGTTGTGGAAAAACAAGGGTCTTTTTGAAAAGATGGACCGAGCAGGCTGATGGCAAAGGGGCAAAAATGACCCGCGAAGTTTATGTTTGCCCGGACAAGGAGTGCCAGAAGATTGTCGATGAAAAATTCGAAGAAATCAGAAGGCGCAGGCTGGATTCGGAAGAGAGAAAGAAAAGTATCCATCTCAAGGCGAAATAGAACACTTCTTTGCGACAGAAATTTCGTCAGTCTGTCTTTTCTTGATTTTTTTGTGTTATATTAATTTTTGACCCTTTTTATGAGAAAAGGCTTTGCCCAAATACTCCCAATACTTATTATTGCAGTTATTGTATCTGGTGGATTGTCGCTTGTTTCTGTTCGCGGGGAAAGGCAACAAAAGGCTGCAGTCGGCAGGGTACTTTCGAGTTCGGACAGCCAGGACGAACAAAACAGGGAGGCTGCGAAAAAAGCAGAGGAGGAAAGCAAAGAAGCGGAAAAGAGGCAGAGAGAGGAGAAAAAAGACTCCGAGAGCCAGAAAGGGAATAGTGGAAGTAGTTCAAACAAAATAAAGTTAGAAGGCAAAACGGTAAACTCAAAAACTAAAATTGAAAAGGAAGGAAAAAAGAGTGAAGTTGAAATTGAAACTTCAACAGGTGCGAATTTTAAATCCAAAATAGAGGATGACGGCAAATCGGAAACAAAGATAAGATCCGGGAACTTCAGGCTCGAAATTAAGGTTGAGGGTGGGAAAGTTGTAACAAAGGTCAAGAATGAGGCAGGAGAAGATGTTGAATTGGACGATGAGGAAGAAGACGAGCTTTTTAAAGAGGTTGAGAATGAACTTGAAGATGACGATATTGAAATCGCGACGGGATCTGCCGGGATTGGTTTTGTACAAAAGGGTAATAAGGTAAGGACGAATTTTCCGCTTTCGGTGAATCTACAAACGGGCGAACTTTTTGTTTCTACTCCCGCCGGAGAAAAAGTTGTGGCGGTACTGCCGAATGTAGCGGTTCAAAATATGATCGCTGCGGGGATCATGACTAGAACCGAGACGCCTCCGACTCCGCCTGCCGACCCACCTGGGGGAACACCTTCGGCTACTCCATCTTCTGCACCGACAGTTGCGGGTGCGTCTATCGGTCTTGAGGAATTTGAAGGGAAGATTGTTTACAAAATTGACGGGGTAAAGGATGAGAAATTTGCGGGTATTGTACCGGTAAGTATAAAGGTTAAAGCTATTGTTTCTGCGGAAAACGGGGAGTTACTTGATATAAGCCAGGGCATTTTGACACGTCTTCTTGACCTCTTCTCCTTCTAATATTTGACACTTGCCTTACAATAGTGCGTAAATTATTTTAGTTAGTTTCTGTCCCAAAAAGGACAATGTGATTGAAATCAAGCCGGACGGCTTAGGATCATCTGCATACTGGGCGAACCCTTTTGAGGAAGAGGAGGGTGCTACTCGCAGCTTCAGTACATTTTCAACTTACAGAGAATATCTGGAACACATGTTTGACCAGGGCCCTAATATCGGGAAAGAAGGAGCCGATGTGTTGCTTGAGTCCTGGGAAATGGGAATTGAAGCGCAAAAGTTGTTTTTCAACCCGATTTACAGAGACAAGAATATAAAAAGGGGGGATGGATCGTTCGTAACATTTGTACCCGGTTTTCTTGGAAGTGAGCTTGTATATTATTTACCGAAATTAAATTTAAGGGGATTAAACTGGGATGCTAAAGTTCTGCCTTCTAGATATTTCTTTCATGTTGAACCGACGGAAAGAATGTTTGACCCTCTGGTTAAGCATTCAAAAGAACGATTTAAAGAAAGCGGAAAAAAAGGCCATTTAATCGGGCACAGCAAGGGCGGACATGTGATCCTCTGTGCTGCAATGCTGAGGGGCGAAGAACTTGCAAAGTATGTTGACCAGATTATTATTGTGGATTCACCTATTCCAAACAAAGTGAATCTCCAGGTTGGAATAAGCTATCTTTTGGCCCAAATTGTATTCAGGGGGAATGATTTCGGGCTCACGAAACTTGCAAGGGACGTTGAGGGACTCGAAAGTATTGAAAAACGCTTCAGGCTGACAACTTTAAAAGTTAAAAGCGGAAAAGTGATTGACGGGTTGCATGTTGGTTCAGTGGAAAACCAGTTCGAGGTAGAAAGTTCGCACCCAGGTGCCGTACATAAACCGGAAAATCTGCTATTTATCCATTCAAGATTACTTCGGTCGGTTTCCGATAGATATGGCAAGAACGGTGCTTATCCTCAGGCAGCATAGTATAGAAATAAACAAACTTTCCGAAAGCCTATAATTGACATTCATTTTAGAAGAGCGTATAACTTGCGGCATATAAATGAGCGAACGGCCGGAAGCCGTAGCTGCCAGCGGCTATTATCGAAAAAGTAAGCCTGATAAAAAATCTCTTGTTATTGCAGGGACGGTAGCCGCTGCAGGGCTCGCAATTGCTGCGTTCTCCGCTTGTAATTCTTCCGAAGAGATAGCTACTACCCCATCCGAGACACCAGTTTCTACACAAACAATTGATTGTCCTGAAGGGGTCTATGGAACCCCTTCTAATTCAGTTGTTGTTAGGAGCCTCGGTGAAGAATACGACAACGATGTTTTAGGTGTTTTTGAAAAATACGGAGCATGTAAAGATTCAGTACCTGAACATTTGATTGAACTTGAGGGAGGAGTCATATCCGTGCCTTTTGTGCTAGAAAATCCGGAAGATATAGATAATTTTCTTGCGGAACTCCAACCCTTAGTACAGAAGGGCAAGTTGGTAGAGGTGCATTTAAACAGCGGTTTAGAAAATAATTAAAGATGAAAAAACAAAATCTGTTTATTAAGAAAGCTTCACTTTTTGTATCAGATGTTAAGAAATACTTCGCGGCTACACTGCTTTTGAGTCTTTCGGTTATTGCGACCGGTTCGGCTGAACTGAATTTTTCCACCGATTCTGCCCAAAATG
>JACQIV010000009.1 GCA_016198325.1 Candidatus Curtissbacteria bacterium | reverse complement strand
CGCCACCATATGGACATGGTCCTTTCCGGAGTCGACAGGGAATATGCGAGAAACCTTTCTTCCTACCAGAAAATTGTTACACGGCGAAATAAAGTACTTTTTAGAATCCGTGAGGGAGTTTCGAATAAAAGTGAGCTGGATTTTTGGGACGAAAGGTTGCTTTCGCACGGGAAATATCTTTCTACTTACCGGGCGCAGTTTATTGATTTTCTGAATTTACCGACGAATGAGGCTTCGAACCTAAAGGGACTTTCATGGGTACTTGAGCAGAGTTTGATTTCTGAAGAAAAGCTTTTGAAAAACCGTGATCGGGATATCAATGCCGGTGTTACACTTTCCGGCCCGCACAGAGACGATTTTAGATTTATGTTTGGCGGCAGGGATCTGGAATATTTTGGGTCCCGCGGGGAGCAGAGAATGGGAGTACTGGCATTAAAAGCTGCGGAATTGGAATTTTACCAGGTTAAGATTGGCGAGAGGCCGATTTTGGCACTGGATGACATTTTTAGCGAACTTGATTGGGAACATAGGGAAGCGGTTTTAGAAGTGGTTGGCAAACAGCAGACGATAATTACGGCGGCGGAGAAGGAATCGGTACCGAAAGAATTATCAAAAGCTAGTACAATTAACTTATAGAATTTCTGCGGTAATTATGCGATAATTACATGCTAATAAGTTAGCGAATAATTTACTGCGAATGAATGCGAATAAAGTCATTTACAAGGAATTAAGCTATAAATTAGTTGGAGTTCTTTTTAATGTACATAAAAAACTTGGTGGGAAGTATCAAGAAAAGTACTACCAAAGAGCAGTTGAAAAGGCTTTGAATAGTGAGGAGATTTCTTTTAAGAAAGAGCTGTCAGTAGATTTAAAATTTAAGGGAGAGAAAATCGGTAAGTATTTTTTGGATTTTTTAGTCGAAGACAAAGTAGTATTAGAGCTAAAGGCTACGCCTTTTTTTCACCCTGATGATTTTCGTCAAATTCTTGGTTATTTAAAAGCAAAAAGACTAAAATTAGGCATTTTAGCTAACTTTAGAGGACGTAAGCTTACCTACAAGCGGATCTTGAATTCTGAGGTTGATTTGTAACAATTCGCACTAATGTATTTGTAATTTATTTGGATGTATAAACCTACCTACACCATCAACAATAAAATCTTGTCTTACATTGGAAGCATTGAAGCGTCTCGTGAAGTAATCGAAAATGCACCTCTAGTGCCTGCATATGAGGCTAAATTCCGACAGGAAGCGATAATCCGCACTGTCCATCACGGAACTCATATTGAAGGTAATCCTTTGGACACAGGCGAGGTTGCGGCTGTTTTGGAAGGGGAAGAAATTGATGCACGAGATCGGGATATTCAGGAGATTTTGAACTACCGCAAAGTTCTTTCTTATATTGATCGGAAAAAGAGAGAGGTTACTGAGAAAGATCTTTTGGCAATCCATAAACTGACAGTCGAAAGACTTTTAAGGAGCGATGCTTCGGGAAAGTACCGCAAGACTCAGGTTGTTGTAAAGAATTCAAAAACAGGGGAAGTGAGTTTTAAGCCGCCGGAAGCAGCACTTGTTGCGGGATTAGTAAAAGACTTTTTTGGTTGGCTTAGTGATAGCGAGGCGAGTGATTTCCATCCGGTACTGGTTGCCGGGATTACGCATTATGTTTTGGCATATATCCATCCGTTTGTGGACGGTAATGGACGGGCATCAAGAGCGATAGCGACGATGGTTTTGTTTCAGAGAGGGTACGATGTTAAAAAGTTTTTCTCGATAGAGGAGTATTTTGACAGAAATGCACCTAGGTACTACAAAACACTGCAGAGTGTATCAAATCAAAAAGTCGAAAGTTTGTCAGATAGGGATTTAACACCCTGGCTGGAATATTTTTGCGAAGGGCTGGCAGAAGAACTCAACAGGGTTAAGGAAAAGGTCAAAAAGTTGTCTTTGGATGTAAAACTTAAGGGAAAAACGGGGCAGATTGCATTAAGCGAAAGACAACTAAAACTTGTAGAATTCATTGAAACGTATGGTTCGGTTTCCAACAAACAGTGGAGGACTCTTTTGCGTGAATATTCGGACGATACAATTTTGCGGGACCTCAAGGATTTGCAAAAGAAAAAACTTATTAAAAAGAAGGGCAGCACAAAAGGTGCTGTATATATTTTAAGGTAATATGTCAGAAACATCTGCGGAACAGCAAGAAGGTTTAGAGGCTGGATTTAAACCCGTGGACATATTGAATAAAAATTATCAATTTCACTGGACTCCAATTGGAAAAATCGAGAAAGTTTTAAATCGAGGTATTTACTCTAGGGTTTTTGCAAATCGAATTAGAGACAATGAATTTCATCAAAGAACAAGTCCGCACCTTTGGCCGCCGGAGAAGGATGTTTATTTTACCCCTTTTTCTTGGAAAGGATTGCCTGGTTCTGTTGGTATTGCGATAGGCGGTATTCCAATTATCGAAAACGCGGCTTCTTTGCGGGTTGCCCCTAGAAAATTTGTGGGAATTGTAGTGAAAGATTCAATTTCAAGGGAAACGTGTGAATTATTGAAAGAAAAATGGCACTCAGATTTTGAGAGTTTGAGAGAGCAAAATGTTCCGGAGCAGGATACTTTAAGGGAGGTAGGCTTAATTGCGGAAGTAATCAAACAAGCAGGAGAAGCGAATAGGTTGGGGGTATATGGTATGTCAGGAGACCTTTATTCACCGAAAAGAATGTCGCATGATGAAATCGTGCAGGTGCTGGCCGAAAGAGCGCAAAAATGAAATTTTCTAAGTTAGCGGAATATTACGAAAAGTTAGAGGCTACAAGTAAACGGCTGGAACTGGTCGATATTTTGTCGAAGCTTTTTAAAGAATCGGATACTAGCGAAATCGGCAAGATTTGTTATCTGATACAAGGTCGAGTTGCCCCGTTTTTTGAACCTATTGAGCTTGGAATGGCGGAATCTATGGTTGCGCAGGCAGTGGGAAGGGCGTATGGACACAGCAAGGACGAGGTAATTAAACATTACCGAAGCAAGGGAAACATGGGCTTGACCGCACAGCAGCTGGTATTAAAATCACACCTCCGAGGTGTGATAAGAAAAAACAGGGATCACTTCGAGGGTGGGCTCAGTGTTAGCGCAGTTTTTGATGAACTTTTAAAAATTGCCAAATTCAGCGGGGCTGGGACAGTAGAGCAAAAGGTCTCGACTCTTGCCAATCTTCTAAAAAAATTAGATCCCGTTTCGGTCAAACATGTTGTTAACATTCCGCTTGGAACGCTGCGTTTGGGGATTGGAGACCCGACGGTGATGGACGCTTTGTCGCTTGCTAAAACCGGTGGCAAGAAGCTTCGTCCGGTTATTGAAGATGCTTACAACAAGACTAGCGATCTTGGTTTTGTCGCGGAAGTGTTTTTTAAAAAGGGACAAAAAGGGTTATCCGAAATCAAATTAATGGTTGGGAAGCCTGTCCGGCCGGCCCTTGCGGAGCGGATGCCTAATGCGGAAGAGGTGGTCAAGCGGATGGGAGACAAGTTCGCTGCCGAACCTAAATTCGACGGATTCAGGGTTCAGGTCCACAAAAACGGGGATAAAGTCGAGATTTTTAGCAGGAATCTGGAGGATATGACGCATTCATTTCCGGATCTTGCCGAAGGAGTTTTAGGTGAAGTTAAGGCAAAGACTGCAATTATGGAGGGTGAAGCGATTGCCTATAACCCCGAGACGGAAGAATTTTTGCCTTTTCAGGAAACGACCAAGCGCAGGCGCAAATATAAGATTGCGGAAACCGCAAAAGCACTGCCTTTAGTTATGTTTGCCTTTGATATTTTGTATTTAAACGGTAAGGATATTACGGAGGAAACAGAGATTGTGCGGCGGAAGCTTCTTGAAAAAGTTGTACCCAAGGGAAATGCCACAATAAGAATTGCCGAGCAGAGGATTATTTCGACAGCACGCGAAATCAGCGAGTTTTTTAATGAGGCAGTTTCCGACGGGCTTGAAGGGTTGATGATTAAAAAACTGGATTCGCCGTATAAGGCAGGGGGACGCGGTTTCCATTGGATTAAGTTTAAGAGGGCTTCCAGCGGAGATCTTGCGGATACTGTCGACTGCGTGCTTTTGGGGGTTTACGCAGGAAAGGGGAAAAGGACGGTTTTTGGAGTCGGCGGGCTTTTGGTTGGGGTTTATGACGAGAAAAACGATTCGTTTGTGACGATTTGCAGGCTTGGGACCGGCTTAACAGATGAGGAATTTAAACAGGTACATGAAATTGCCCAAAAACTGAAAGTTTCCCATCAACCTGCAAGGGTTAATTCTAAAATCGAGCCGAGTTATTGGGTAGAACCTAAAGTTGTTTTGGAAGTTTATGCAGATGAAATTACCAAGTCCCCAATTCATACGGCTGGGGAGGCGGATGGCGTTGGGTTTGCGTTAAGGTTTCCAAGGCTGGTTAAGTTTAGAGAATCTGAGAAGCGTCCAGAGGATTCCACGACAGTAAGTGAAATAAAAAAACTTTATGAATTGCAGTTCAAACGTAAGTAGTTTTATTGTTGTTCGGCGCGTTTGCGGTCCTCACTTCGCTGCGGGCCTAAAAAGAGCAGAAGATGCATCGACTGTAGAAGAAATTCGGAAGTTGTATATAATATCACACACCAGGTGTTTGATATGTCTTGATATGTCGATCCTAAAGCGGGTTGAGGACGCAACGACTGTAGATGAAATTAAAATGTTATACACCAATCAGTACGGAAAGAAATAGATAAGTTGATGGATAGTAAAGCCGAAATTTCAGAAGCTACCAGAACAATTCCGGAAAGAAAAGAAGCTTCCTGGGATAAAGTTGAGCAAAAATTGGTATTTTGAGGTTATATCACATATCACACACCGGGTGTTTGATATGTAATCGGCCTTTTTTTTCTTCTCTGATTTGGGTGCCTAGATCGTATGTTATAATTTACCTGTTATGAACCTACCTTTGACGATTAAAGTTTTTTATGAAAGGACATCTAAAGATGCCCCTTGGGTTTCTTATAATCCGGAACTAAACGTGGCCTCGTGCGGCCCGACGGAAAATAAAGCCAAAGAGAACTTGAAAGAGGCGGTCGAAATTGTACTTAAGGGTGCGAAAAAAGACGGAAATTTGTCAGAGCTTTTAAAAGAGTCCGGGTTTGAATTTTCATAAGGTAAAGTTAAGCCTCCTAAGGTTATGGTTGAGGGATTTGCGTTTCCAACCATTTAATGCCCCGAATTGTCGAGATCCACTGGAGAAAACTGGTTAAAATTTTGGAAGCAGATGGCGCTGTTGTTGTCGGCCAAGCAGGTGACCATATTGAGATGAAACTTGTATTTATTATTATTAAAAACAATCTTGAAACTGCCGGTATTTCCAGAAACCGATACTTTGAGTTATTGAAAAAAATCTAATTACTTTTTGCCAACTTTTTCTTAAGCAAATTTTCCGTATAGCCGCCTTCTTCTACAAATTTTTCTTCCAACCAGCGCAGTTTTTGGTCAATAAGCTGGTTAGTTTGGTTATAATCTTTATGTGTCTTCAAACGGAAAACCTCACTGGGAAATAGAGGAAAAAGATATATATGAAGTTCTTAAGTACATTGACAGCTATTGGCCGAAACTAACCAAATATTATCCCGAAGACTTAAAGAGTCTGATTGGTTTGCCTAACTCCTACGTTGTTCCAGCTGCTGCGGAAATTTTCCAGGAACAATACTACTGGGATTCGTACCCTGTTGTTCGGGCTTTAATTGACCATCCGAAATACTCAAAACTTGCCGTTGGAATGGTTGATAACCTTCTTCACATGATGAAACGATTTGGGATTATACCAAATGCTTCCAGAATGTATTTTCTTTCGCGTTCCCAGCCACCCTTACTTTCTTCGATGGTCTGGATTGTTTACCAGAAGACGAAAGATGAAAAGTGGTTCGGGCGTGCAATTAAACTTGTTGAGGAAGAATACTGGAATGTCTGGATGGGGAAGGTGCACCTTCGGAACTTCCGCTTTGTCCACATGGGGCTTTCCCGCTATTACGACCTGAATGCCCTGCATATACTGGCGGAGGCGGAGTCCGGCTGGGATAACACCAACAGGTTTATGGGCAGGTGTATGGATTTTCTGCCTGTTGATTTGAATTCACTTTTATATTTGTACGAGGTTGACCTGGCTAAAGCTTACGAAGGGCTGGGAAATTCTTCAAAGAAGAATAGGTTTGAGGAAGCAGCTAAAAAACGGGCAAAAGTGATGAACGAATTGATGTGGGACGAAAAGGTTGGATATTTTTTTGACTATGATTTTGTTCTTCAGAGAAGAAGTCATCTGATTACAGTTGCGGGGATGTATCCTTTAAATGTTGGGATTGCAACTCAACAGCAGGCAGACAGAGTTGTTGAGGTTTTTCAGCATGAACTTCATAGAAAGTGGGGAGTGGTGCAGTCCGTTCGGTTTGTTGAGAATTTACAGTGGGACTGGCCGAATGGCTGGGCTCCTTTGCAGATTCGGTCAGCTGAAGCATTAATGAGGTATGGCTATAACAAACTGGCAAAGAAAATTATCACAAAATGGATGGCTTTAAACATAAAAATATTCAAAGAAACCGGGGAGCTCTGGGAAAAATATGATGTAGTGCATGGAAGAATCGGGGTGCCGGATAAATACCCGACGCCTTCCGGATTTGCCTGGACTAACGCTGGTTTTATGATTCTTTCCCAAATTTTGGAATTTTTGGAAAATAAAGCTTCGGAAAAAGCTACGCCTGTTTGGTTAGTGCGCCATTTAGGATGGCACTGAGGAGTGGGGAGTTCATAGTAAGAAATTCCAAAACACAAATTATTGACAAAGAAATTCCCATAGATTTATACTTCGCGCGATATGGCGGTAGTTAAAGAGACAGAAGAGTGTCGTTACGTAAAAGAGTTGAGAGTTTTTCAGTCTGAAGAGGTCAGAGCTTTCTTTGACGCGTCTGGGGTTGAAGTAGATGGACTTGGGATTCTGGAACATGCCGGTTGGGCTTCAGAGGTTAAAGGAAAACTTGGGAATAGAGGAACAACATTAACATTAGCTGAGAAGAAGCACTTGCATAATTATGGATGGTGTCGATTATACGTTTTTGAGGTAGTAGAGCATAATGACTTACCAACGCAAAGTGTAATTGAAATGCAAAGTTATCTGGTACGGCCTGCGAACTTCCTTGTGAGCACAAATTTGGTAAAACCTATTACAAGTTTTGGGGGGAGATTTAGTCCCGTGGAAACATTTTCCGCTGTATCGCAAGAGGCAAAAAGGGAAACGGATTCTGAACTTTCGGGGTCGGTTCCAAGGTTTATGGAACATTTCATGGTAGTTACAAATCAATTTGGTGCTGAATTAAGACAGAGATTTACTCCGCAAAAAACTATCCGCTAACAATTGCTTTCCTAAATATCCATGGTCGGGTCTTACTCTTGGCATGTTTGACAACTCAGAACTTTCGGATTTATACTTCGCGGCATGGTAGAGCAGGCAACACCTCCAGAAAAATCGGTTGAAGCCGAGTGGGAAGCGGCTAGAGGATTTTTGGCTCAAAATCGGGTAGAGGGAGCCGGGAGACTTTTGGAACTGAGAGATCAAGATGAAGATCGTTGGTCAATAAAATTAGGAGGAAGGAAGCTGACCTTAACAGAAGAATATTGGCCAAATTTTGAATCTATGAAGGTAATATTTCAGTTAAGAAGAGATAGCTCCGGTGTCGACGCAATTTGCGGGTGGGTGTATCCTACTGATACGGGTAAATCATTTAGAAGACAGACGAACATAATTCCGAATGTTGATGGGCTTGAAGAACAGGACGGTTCAGTAAAAATTTTGGGAACTGACCAAAGTGATGAAGTCCCTTGTAGGGTATCCATTAGGATTGATGACCATAGCTATTTTACTTCTGCTGACCTTATCGAGGAAGCAGAAGAGTCAGTAGTTTAACCTCTTTTGAAATTATTGTAATTACTCCTTGTTTGTAGTGTTAAAATTGTCTTGTGACAAAGCAGGGACTTCTTGACGAACTCAAACAAAAGATGAAGAAGGATGTTTCCTTGCCGCTTCGGGAAGGTGCAACTCAGCTGGTTTTTGGTGAAGGGAACCCGGACACGGATTTATATTTTTTGGGCGAAGCTCCCGGTTATTACGAGGATAAAGAGGGTCGGCCGTTTGTCGGCTTGGCAGGAAAACTTCTGGACCAGTTAATCCAATCGATCGGGTATGCGCGAAGTGACGTTTATATTTCCAATGTTGTGAGGTTTAGGCCGCCTGCAAACAGAGACCCCTTGCCGGAAGAAATAGATGCTTTTACGCCTTATGTTAATAGCGAAATTGCGATTATTGGGCCAAAGGTGATTGTAACTTTGGGGCGATTTTCGATGAACAAGTTTTTGCCGGAGGTTAGAATTTCGGGGGTGCATGGTAAAGTTTTTAATGTCGATTTTAATGGGAAAGAAGTAACGGTAATTCCGATGTACCATCCGGCTGCTGCCTTAAGAAGCACCCAGATCATGGCGGCGATTAAGGAGGATTTCCAAAAAATTAAGAGTTTTTTAGAAGGCAAAAACCAAATGGCGGACTTTTTTGGAGAAGAAACTAAGGAGGAGAAGAAGGAAGCAAGTCAGTTAAGT
>JACQIV010000012.1 GCA_016198325.1 Candidatus Curtissbacteria bacterium | reverse complement strand
TTCTTATTCCTCCGATAATTATTCTTTCCAGCTTTTATTATCTATTCTTTAATTTTAACTATTGGCAAAAACTGTTCCAAAAGTCGGAAGTTTATCAGACATTTACAAAAGAGGATGCGGACCAAAAAGCGGAAAATGTTTTAGGGTTTTACAAAAATAAAAACGTTCTTGAAAAAAACTTTTTCTCAGGTCAGGCAATTCTGCACTTAACCGATGTTAAAAGGGCGTTATATCTTTCTGTCGGTTATTTCTCTCTTTCGCTTTCCGCTTTATTAATAATTACGTCAATACTTTTTATTAAAAAGAAAGCAAAACTTTTTTTATTTTCCCTTGCTGTCGGATCCGGATTTACTGCACTTCTCATATCAGCGCTTGGTCTTGGTTTAACAAAAGGGTTCAACCAACTCTTTTTAATTTTCCATAAAAAGGTTTTTTCCAACGATCTTTGGTTGTTTCCGCCCGACGATAATTTAGTAAAACTATTCCCGACACAGTTTTTTGTTTTCTTTGCAAATAGGTTAGCTATCCAAATTATCCTTACTTCACTAGTTATATCGATCTTGACTTTTCTAGTCAGAAAAAAACTTTATGATTCCGCCTAAAATATCAATCGGCCCCCTGTCAATTCATCTCTACGGAGTAATAATGGCCTTAGCGATTTATGCGGGTTATCAATTTGCTAGGAAAAGGGCAAATTTTTACAAAATTCCGTTCAAATATTTCGATGATCCGATTTTGCTCATTCCATTATTTCTCGGTTTTGCCTTTGCCCGCGCCTATCACGTAATCGACAACATTTTTTACTACTGGGTAAACCCTTATCAAATATTTAATCTGGCGGGCGGAGGACTGGGAATCATGGGAGGAATATTGGGAATTTTTTTGGGTTTTTCAATAGTTGCAAGAATTAAAAAATTAGAAACCTTAAAAGTCTTTGATCTGGTTTCGCCATCCCTCCTCTTGGGGCAGGCAATCGGCAGAGTTGGCAATTGGATAAACCAGGAAGGTTTCGGTCCGCCTACCAATTTGCCATCGGCTGTTTACATCAACCCGCAAAACCGGCCCCTGCAGTATCAATTATCCGATTATTTCCATCCGACATTTTTTTACGAAGCGATTCTTGATCTTATTTTTTTCCTTATCTTGTTAAAACTATCAACTAGATTTAAAAAACCGGGTCAAACTTTTGCTTTGTACCTAATGTTATACGCAGTAGGGCGTCTGGTCGCCGAATTTTTCCGTATCGACACTTTTGTAATTTCGGGAATAAAAGTGGCATATGTTATCTCAACACTGCTTATAATTTTCGGCTTTTTCCTTTTCTTCCAAAAGGCGAAGTTTAAGGGTTGACCCTGTAAGAGCAGCTTCGCAGTTGTATTCTCAACAAACAATGTTTTGCGAAGTTGTCTTACGGGGTTGACTTCCGTTAGCACTCATGGTAATTTAACTGCTAACTCTAAATTCTAGGAGCTTGTTAAAGGCTGATAGAATATAAGAGAAGGAGGCAAAACTTGGCTATCTTTCCTGATCAGCAAAAACCAAGATTAAAAAGCGAAATTCCGGTAGTTCCCCTTCGCGACACGGTTGTTTTTCCCTCATCGATGGTTCCAATAACAGTAGGACGGCCAAAGGTCAAATTAGGTCTCGATTCTTCCTGGTCGGGAGATCGCCTGGCAATTTTTGTTGCCCAAAAAAACCCAAGAATCGAAAATCCAGCCCCAAACGACCTTTATTCTGTCGGCACTGTTGGTCTAATTAGAAGGCTATGGAAAGTCGATAATGAATATAACTTGGCGGTTGAAGGACTTTCCAGAGTTTACCTTAAAGAATTTACCCAAATAGAGCCCTTCCTTTCAGTAAAAGTTGAAGAGATTCCGGAGCTTACTCAAAGGACGGAAGAAATTGAGGCCCTTTTCAGAAATATTCTTGCCAAGATTAAGAAGTACGGCGAACTCGGCGGGGTTTTAACGCTGGAATCTTCAATTCATATTTTCTCAACAGATGATCCGAACCAACTTGTCAATATTATTGCAGCATCAATCGACCTAAAAACAATCGACAAGCAGCAAATCCTTGAAATGGTTGATACCAAGGCAAGGCTATCACGGCTGTCTGAACTACTAACACGGGAAATTAGAATCCTGGAAATCTCTTCAAGAATCGACACCGAAACCCAAGAAAGGGTTGGAAAAGTTACAAAAGAAGCAATCCTGAGGGAAAAAATGAAATCAATCGAAAAAGAACTGGGGGAGGACGAAGAAGGTCGCGAGATTGCGGAATTTAGGAAAGCCATCAAGAAGGCAAATATGCCCGAAGAAGTTCGGATAAAATCCGAAAGGGAATTAACAAGACTTGCAAAAATGTCTTCCTATAACCCGGAATCTTCGTATATCAGAACCTATCTCGAATGGCTGGTCGAACTTCCCTGGGAAGTGAAAGATAAAAAACCTGCGGACGTTGAACTTGCCGAACAAGTGTTGGATGAAGATCACTACGGACTTCCTAAAGTTAAAGAAAGAATACTTGAATATTTGGCAGTCCATAAATTGGTCGGCAAAATAAAAGGTCCTATACTATGTTTCTACGGACCTCCCGGTGTTGGTAAAACCTCAATCGGCAAGTCAATAGCAAGAGCTTTGGATAGAAAATTTGTAAGGGTATCGCTGGGTGGAATCCACGACGAAGCGGAAATTAGGGGACACAGAAGGACTTATGTCGGAGCTCTCCCGGGAAGAATAATTCAGGGCATCAAAAATGCCAGTACCAAAAACCCCGTTTTCATGCTGGACGAAATAGATAAAGTAGGTGCAGACTTCCGGGGCGATCCGTCGTCGGCATTACTTGAAGCTCTTGACCCGGAACAAAATAACTCATTTTCGGACCACTACTTGGAAGTACCCTACGACCTTTCCGATGTTATGTTCATTACAACGGCAAATGTCTTGGATACGATTCCACCCGCACTTAAGGATAGACTAGAAATTATTAACTTTCCAGGTTACACCGAAGAAGAAAAATTTCATATTGCCAGGAAATATCTGGTTCCAAAACAAGTTACAGCACACGGTCTTTCCAGGGATAATATAGAAATTCCGGACGCGACCCTGAAGGAAACGATTTCCAAATATACAAGAGAAGCCGGGGTTAGGGAGCTGGAAAGAGAAATTGCGTCGGTTCTCAGGAAAGTTGCCAAAAAAGTGGCTTCCAAAAAGGCCAAAAAGAAAATTAGGATTTCCCCAAAACAGCTTCACACTTATCTTGGACCTCATAAGTACACAAAAGCGCTTGCCGAAACCAAAGACGAAATCGGCATGTCTACCGGTCTTTCGGTTACGGCAGCCGGAGGGGAAATATTATTCGTAGAAGTCACCCTTATGCCGGGGAAGGGTCAATTAATCCTAACCGGGCAGCTCGGAGACGTCATGAAAGAATCGGCCCAGGCTGCCCTTTCTTATGTCAAATCACGAGCAAAAGTCCTAGGCCTTCAGGAAAATGTATTTTCAAAGTTAGACGTCCATATCCATGTTCCGGAAGGAGCCGTACCAAAGGAGGGTCCTTCCGCAGGAATTGCAATTACTACTGCCCTAGTTTCAGCTCTTACAAAAATTCCGGTAAGGCGCGAAGTAGGAATGACAGGTGAAGTAACGCTAAGAGGAAGGGTCCTGGAAATAGGTGGAGTCAAAGAAAAAGTGTTGGCGGCCCACAGGGCGGGCCTTTCAACTGTCATTCTGCCCAAAGCGAACGCCAAAGACCTCGAAGAAATACCCAAGAATGTAAAAAAAGATTTACAATTTATCCTCGCGGAACACATGGACGATGTATTGAAAGTAGCACTTACAAGGTCGCTTCCGAAAGAAAAATTGACAAAACTTTCGAAAAAAGAAACCAAAGAGCAACCATATCGAATCCCCCAAGCCGCAGGCTAATTTGCAAATTTTCCAAGTTGTTTGTATTATTTGAGCACAAGATAACTTAAAGTGGATCTTCTAAGCATTAATCCCGCTCTCGGCTTGCCCCTAGCTCTTGCTACTTCGGTAGCTGCTATTTTATATGGAGTTTTAACCTCATTCCGAATAGTCTCTTTAAGTCCCGGGACCCCAAGGATGAGGCAAATTGCAGAAGCAATAGCAGAGGGTGCAAGTGCTTATCTTCAGCGGCAATATACAGTAATAGCATTAGTAGCAACTGTTATTTTTGCAGCAATTTGGCTTCTACTTTCACTTCAAACCGCTATTGGATTTTTGGTCGGTGCGGCGGCATCGGCAGCTTCCGGCTTCATCGGCATGAATATTTCCGTAAGGGCAAATGTCAGAACAACAGAAGCTGCCAAGCACGGACTTGCAAAAGCCCTTGCCGTTGCTTTTCAGGGAGGTACGGTAACAGGTCTTCTCGTTGTCGGCTTGGCTTTACTTGCTGTAAGCGGTTTTTTTGCAGCAACCGGTGAATTGCAGGGATTGGTAGGACTCGGTTTTGGCGGTTCGTTAATTTCAATTTTCGCAAGGTTGGGTGGAGGAATATTCACCAAAGGCGCCGACGTCGGAGCAGATTTGGTTGGAAAAGTCGAAGCAGGTATTCCGGAGGATGATCCCAGAAATCCGGCAGTAATTGCCGACAACGTGGGTGACAATGTCGGGGACTGCGCAGGAATGGCAGCAGACCTTTTCGAAACTTACGCAATCACGATAATTGCCGCAATGCTTCTTGGCCAACTCCTTTTTCCTAATGCTCTTGCCCCGATTCTGTATCCGCTTGCCCTGGGGGCAATTGCTATAATCGGATCTCTAATTGCGGTCTTTTTCGTTAGGCTTCCCAAAAATAAAAGTATCATGGGAGCACTGTATGTCGGGCTTATGGTTGCCGCTGCAGTTTCTGCCTTAGGCTTTTATCCCGTAACAATGGTCATGATGAACGCTAACGGATCGTTTGATCCGCTCAATATTTATCTGGTTTCCCTGATTGGTATCTTCGTAACCATACTGATGGTTCTTATAACCGAATATTTCACCGCAACAAAATTTAGGCCAGTACAGAAAATTGCCGAAGCATCGCAAACCGGTCATGCTACAAATATTATTGCAGGCCTTGTTGTCTCAAACCGCTCAACTTTCTGGCCGGTTATTGTTATTTGTCTTGCGATACTTGCGTCATTTACTTTGGCAGGCATTTACGGAGTCGCAATAGCAGCTGTTTCTATGCTGTCGCTAACAGGAATAATTGTTGCCATCGACGCTTTTGGTCCAATTACCGATAACGCTGGCGGCATTGCCGAAATGTCCAATCAGCCGGAATCTGTCCGAAAAGTTACCGATGCGCTGGACGCGGTTGGTAATACAACAAAAGCAGTAACAAAAGGATACGCCATTGCTTCTGCGGCTCTTGCTGCCCTTGTTCTGTTTGCTGCATATTCACAAGAACTGATAACGGCAGGATCCTTTGTTGAGTTTACACTTTCCGACCCTCAAGTCCTTGTGGGGTTATTACTTGGGGCAGCACTGCCGTTTATTTTTGCCTCTTATGCTCTTGAAGCGGTCCAGATTGCAGGAGCATCGGTTGTAAAAGAAGTTAGGCGTCAATTCAAGGAAATTCCGGGCATTTTATCCGGTAAAAATAAACCGCAGTACGATAAAGCTGTCGATATAGTAACCAAAACCGCTCTCAAGTTAATGATAATTCCCGCACTGATCCCGGTTGCAGCTCCCGTAATTATCGGATTCACCCTCGGAACCAAAGCACTTGGTGGTCTATTAATCGGTTCAATCATTTCGGGTGTTTTTGTAGCGCTCTCTATGACTACCGGTGGTGCAGCTTGGGACAACGCAAAAAAACTTATTGAAACCGGGGAATTTGGCGGAAAGGGTTCTGATGCACATAAAGCTGCAATAACCGGGGACACTGTCGGAGACCCTTATAAAGATACGGCAGGTCCTGCAATTAACCCGATGATTAAGATCATTAATGTTGTAGCCATTTTATTAATTCCGTTCCTTATCTAACAAACATCTTTCTCACTTTTTCTTAACCGGGATTTATTCAGTAAATAATCTTTCTTGGGCTAACAGAAGGTGTACTTACGGGAGTCGGCGAAGGAATTGGGGACGGTATAGTTTCTTCTTTGTCTAAACTTATAAACCTATTTTTTAGTCCGGGCTGTACGTTATTTATCGCATCAACAGCAGTTGCAAAGCCCCCAAAAGCAGAAGAGAAGTTTCCGTCAAAACCCGCACCATCCTCCCGGTATTGCCACTTTTCAGATAATACCGAGAGAATTGTTTCATGTGTCCCCAGCGAGTTGGCCATTTTGGAAGAAAGCGTTAAAACCTCCTGGTTCTGTGATCTGGCTTTTTCAAATTGTTCGACAGCTTCATTTAAACGCGTGGAGTAACGGGCCAAAGCCTTGCTAGACCTTTTAACGTCGTTTTTTGCCAGCAACTCATATGCCTCCCTCAACCTTTTTCCGGCCAAAGTCATATCAAACTCAGCCTTTTTTGCAGCAGAAGGTTTTGAAAGTCTTGTAAAATTTTCTTTAATAGTTATCAATAAATAGTATGGTTTGTCAGGTAAGTGTCGTATCGGGTTTTTCTCCAAAGACTCGGAAACTTTTGCCCCACTTGCGTCCGGAAAAGAATAATCTTCATGAGCAAAAACCGGGCCAAAATAAGCTAAAACGTATGCCAAAAAAATAAACGCAAGCAACCAGGCTGAAAAAATCTTCATTATTAACTAAGTAGTAGCTCCAACCGGATTCGAACCGGTGTCGCCAGGTTGAGAACCTGGTGTCCTAGGCCTCTAGACGATGGAGCCTCAGGCACGGCACCATTATATCTAAGTGCTCTCCACGGATCAAATAAAAATATATGGATTTTATGCATTACTTATGATAATATCGCAATTCATATGATTAGTATTGCCGTTCCTGCCAACATGGAAACTACTTTAGAGCATCTAAAGCTCTCCGGCAGGCCCGTAACTTTTGCAGACAGGCGCGATGACGGTATAGTTGAAACCACAGGTGATCAAGTAATTAGATTAAGATCCTACGATATTCCCCTTGTTGTTGGTTTTAGCGCCAACATAGGGCTGTGTGGTAGCGATATGGTGGCAGAAAGGCAGATGCAATTTGTCAAAAGGCATGAAATCCTAAGTGAATATATTTACGGAAGACAGTTTAAATCTAATCAACCAACTCTCGACCTGGTGGCTCCCCAAAACGAGAGAATAAAAACTGTCAGAGAGATAGAGCCCGGATCAATAATTGCCACAGAGTATCCGAATTTAACCAGAAGTCTCTTAGAAGATAATGATATGAAAACTGATCTTTTTTTAGATTCTCAAACAACACCGGACGATCTCAAGGAATTTATCACCGGTTGCAAAGATGAAGGTCTCGTCGGAATGGTAATTGTCCATGGCAGGGTTCCTGCAGTCATGCACCACTTAAACGGGTACGGGGTATACGGCGTTTTAGTAAACGAAAGTGGAAAAACACTGAAAGACAATAACCTCAAAATACTGGAAAGGATTCATCGGATAACAACTCAGTTGATTGTAGACCCCGATGCATTAAAGTCTGAGATTGCCGAAGAAATCGAAGGTTTAAGAAAGAACCTAGATGAAACGTATATAATGCGCATAAAAGAATCCGAAGGTCCAAGGCAAAAAGAAAGATTTTAATTAATCTTGACCCACAATCTCCAATAACTTAGAATTAGCATCTTAAAATGCCGCCCGGACAAAAGAAATTTATTTTAACAAGACAAGGCCTCTACGATCTTAGAAGAGATTATGATGATCTGATCAAAAATAAAAGGCCCGATGTCATAAAGAGGATTCAAACAGCAAGGGAATTTGGAGATTTGGCCGAAAACTCGGAATACGACGCTGCAAAAGAAGAACAGTCCCTCATCGAAGCCAGAATATCGGAACTAGAAGAGGTTCTTAAAAAAGCAAGGATTGTTGAACCGACACAAAAATCCGACTTTGTCGTAATTGGTTCAACCGTAGTTGTGGAAATAAACGACGAAATTCACGAATTTAGTGTTGTTGGTTCAATGGAGGCGGACCCTATAGTCAAGAAAATTTCAAACGAATCACCAGTAGGAAAAGCCCTCCTAGGTTTACAGGTTGGGGAAATTATTGAAATTGCAGTTGGGCCCGTCAAAAGTAAGATAAAAGTATTGGCGATAAAATGAAAAAACAAGACGCGGTTGTCCACTTCAAGGTAGAAACTTCAGGTCTTACCGCAAACGAGAAAAAGGTATTAAGATATCTAGTCGCAGCAGCAGAAGCTGTTGGCCCGATTTACGTAGAGCAGGAAAATTCCAGTTATCTTGGTTCAAATTTTTATCCGCATAGCGCATCAAAAGAAGAAATACTGGATGCGGCGGGAAATAATCCCAAAATACTCTCTCCATACACAATTGTCGAAAGAAACAGAGACGGGGATTTAATTGCCATTCCTTATCATATCAAGTTTAAAGACAAGCTAGAAATTGTAGCAAAGCATCTTAGGTCTGCAGCAAAAATAACTGAACGGAAGGACTTTGCCGAGCGCTTGTACTTGCAGGCAAGTGCCCTGTTGGATGGAAATTACGAAGCAAGCGATATTTACTGGCTGACAATGAAACCGTACAGGCTTGATATTGCGATTGGTCCCCTAGATAAGCTCGACGACCGTTTGTTTTTCAAGAAAACTTCTTATGAGTCCTGGGTAGGAATTGAAGATAAAAAAGCAACAGAAAAAGCAGGAATAATTCAACATGCGATTTATGACGTAAAAAGAAAGATATTTGCGACTAGGGAAAAAGCTGATTTCTTGGAAAAAACGAAAATGAGAGTCGAAAAAACCTCGGTCTTTTCTGGTCTTTTTGCCAGAGGCATGTTTACAAGTAACAGCTTACCCATAGATCCGCAACTCATGGAAAAGTATGGAATTAGAATCACGTTTTTTGACACCTCACTAGACGTAAAATTTTCCAGTCAGCATTACCCTATCTACCAAAAGATTTTTGAAAGGAACTTTCAAAAAGAGTACCCGAGGGATTTACTCAGGGAGGGTTCATTCAGAAATGTTCACCTTCACGAAATTGGCCATTCCCTATTAAGGTATAAAGACTCGGAAAGACGCCTTAGAGAAAATTTTCCGATTGTTGACGAACTTTCAGCAACAATCTACGGAATCAAAAGTTGTGGTTCGTTAGTACTGAAAGGAATAATGACAGAAAAAGAGATAGAGGCAATAATGATCATGTTTGTCTGCAGAGCTTTTACCTGGTGGTTGGATTCAAAGCGTCAAAAATCCGTTGAAGCGTTTGCTATAGGTCATGCAATCGCCTTGAATCATTTCATCTCAACAGGTGCTTTACGTGAATCGGAAGGAATCTCCTGGCCAAACTTTACGAAGATGTTTATGGCTATAGAGGAACTTTCGGATTCTCTCGAGCGGTTGATCTCAATCGGTAGTTACGAAGACGCAAGGGCATTCATTGAAAAATATGGGTCATTTATGGTATATTCCAGGTTCGCTTCCAGGCTGAAAGGGATGACTTGATGAGAGAAAGAGACATAAACATAACGCCAGTGGGGGGCATTAGGCCCCCTTTATATTTGCAACAGGAAAACCTATTAGGTATAAGTGGTCAACTTCAAAGAGATAGAAGACCGCGGGCAAAAAGAGAACTCCTAAAAGATCTGGAAGTCGTTCGACTTTCAGACGACATTGTTCAGGATTATTGCGACCTCAATGCCTGGCGGATTCAAGAAGGGATGACTCCCCTATTGGATGTAATGGTTGTAAAGCCTCCTGCCCAAGTTAAACCGATTCCCCCAAAAGTTGTCCTTCGCACCATGCACCAAAATTATGAACGGATAGAAAATCTTGGACTCCATAATGTCAGCTCTGAATGGGAAGTCGGAAGAGCAAACCTTTTAGCAGCTATTACGTTCCAAGAAGAAGAAACAAGAGTCATGGGAGGGGGCAAACCTTTACCTGCAAGCAAGTTTTTCCCTAAAGTGGTTGGAAAA
Source organism: Candidatus Curtissbacteria bacterium (assembly GCA_016198325.1). GTDB lineage: Bacteria > Patescibacteriota > Microgenomatia > Curtissbacterales > GWA2-41-24 > JACQIV01. Next base: position 14,104 of record JACQIV010000012.1, on the reverse strand, counting down.
GAACTAGGATACACGGATAGAGACGAGCTACTCGAATTAAGAGAGGATTTATTCAGACTTTTTAAGAGCGAAATTAGCTATTTTGATGAATCATGGTTGTCTTCAACAAGAACAGCTTTTCATGTTTTTCAGCAATACACGAAAATTGACTCCCAAGAGAAAATTGAAAGAATTTTTAATTCGTATTATCAGCCATTTAAGTCTGACCTGGCAAACTTTATAGGAATTGATCTTACTGATCTTGACGTAAACCTGAAATGGACGGAATCACCTGAATTCTTTATGATGCTGGAACAGGTCACACCAAACGAGAATATTCTTGAGGCAAATTGGCATCGTAAACATCGCAAACACTGGACGCGTGGCAGAATCGATTACTACACAAAGCATGAGCCAACACACTTTGTTCTGCCTCACTCAATTAAATTAGCAATAGAAAGGGGAGAGATTGACAAAATAGCAGGTTTCTTCCCTATGCCGAGTCCATCATCATTTCAAATGGAAGGACTTGCGCAAACAGTTACGGATTACATCCATCCACCAGTTACCACTTTTGGTCAAATTGCAGCGAAGGTGTATCGACTCGAAAAGAGGGCACTGAATAATGCCATGTATGATATGGAAATCGACGGAATACCACCCCAATCAGCCATTCTATCTCTAAGATCCTTTATGCCAACTCAAACAACCGCAGAAATAGAGCAAAAAGTAGAAGCCATGAGGAAAAAGCCATTCGATAGGGCATTTCTTGGCTCCATCTACGGAGAATCAGACGGTTTTATGATGTCAATTAAAAAAGCAACAACGCCCTCGCAGCAGCAAGAAATTTTTAGATCACTTTCTGCAAAACCCATGACACCCCAACAGATGGAAGTTACAGTTAGGGAAAAATTGAAAGTAGCCTAGAAAGCGATTGCTTTATTACCCTCTTAATTCGTATACTCTAGGCATGGAACCTATAGAAAATCTCAAAAAAGTTCGCCTCGAAAAACTCTCTAAAATTAAAAAACTGGGTATCAATCCGTACCCTGCAAAAAGCAGCAAAAAAACAGATATTGAACAAGCTCTAAAATCCATAGGTAAAGAAGTAATCACCGCTGGCCGGATCCTGGCAATCAGGGGCCACGGAGGGTCGTCTTTCGTGGATCTTATGGACTATTCAGGCAAAATACAGCTCTTTTTCTCAAAAAGTCAATTGTCAAAGGATAACGGTCAACTGTTGGAACTTCTTGACACAGGTGATTTCATCGAAGTTTCGGGAAAAGTCGAAAAAACCCAGGCCGGTGAAACGACAATTTTTGTTGAAAATTTAACTCTCCTAACAAAATCGATTCGACCAATCCCTCCTTCTTTTTATGGCTTAAAAAATGTCGAGACTCGTCTGCGTAAAAGATACTTGGACCTTCTTGTGAACAGGCAGGAATTAGAACTTTTTCAAAAAAAAGCGAGTTTCTGGAAAAGTATACGTGATTATCTATCAAAGGAAAATTTTATCGAAGTCGAAACTCCGGCTCTCGAACCTATAGCAGGAGGAGCGGACGCCAATCCCTTTATTACTCATCACAACGCGCTCGATACCGATTTTTTCCTTAGAATCTCGCTCGAACTGTATCAAAAGAGGCTTCTGGTAGGAGGTTTTGAAAAGATATTCGAAATTGGCAAAATATTCAGGAACGAAGGAATAGATGCAGAACACTTGCAGGACTATTTACAAATGGAATTTTATTGGGCATACGCAAGTTACGAAGAACTCTTATCGTTTGTACCTAAGTTTTACCAATTTGTAGTAGAGGAAACTTTAGGGACAACCAAAAGCAAGTTTCAAAACCGGGAAATCGATTGGGCGGGTAAATGGCCAACTGTTGACTATATAGAGTCTTTTAAAGATGAGACCGGAATAAATCTCTTAAGCAGAGTTTCGAAAGAAGATTTATTCAAGCTGGCAATAAAAGTTGGCGCAAAAACCGATGAGAAAATGGGTAAAGGCAGGCTTATCGATGCAGTTTACAAAAAAACGGTCAGGCCCAAGCTTTTTCAACCGACGCTTTTAATAAACCATCCGGTTGAAGTTTCACCGCTTGCCAAAAGAGACGATAAAAATCCAAATGTTGTCCAAAGAGTACAGGTACTTGCAGCAGGAACGGAAGTAGGTAACGGCTGGTCCGAACTTAATGATCCCGTAGATCAGGAAGAAAGGTTTAAAGAACAACAAGCCCTTCGAAAAGCAGGAGACGAAGAGGCCCAAATGTACGACGCGGACTTTGTGGAAGCACTCGAATACGGCATGCCTCCAGCGGCCGGTTTCGGCCTCTCCCAAAGATTATTCGCCGTCCTCGTCAACAGGCCAATACGTGAAACAGTTTTCTTTCCTCCGTTAAAATCAGGAAAAAAATGACAAGGGAAGACGCAATAAAAATAATGGATGACCTGGGAAATTCCCCCAATATGAAAAAACATGGCCTGGCTGCGGGTTATGTGATGTCAGCCCTTTTTGACTACCTCCAAAAGAAGGGCAAAAAACCCGAACTTTCAAATGAAATATGGGGAATTGCAGGCCTATTACACGATGCCGATTATGAGAAAACAAACAAATCGGAAGAACTCCATACAGAAGAAACTACTAAGATGTTGCATCATATTGGTGCCGAAAAAGAAATAATAGATGCAGTCCGGGGTCACGCAGACAAAGAACTAAGAAGAACACTAATGTCCAAATCAATCTACGCATGCGATGAACTGACAGGCCTGATTGTAGCAGCAGCTTTGGTTCAACCGGACAAAAAACTTAAATCACTTTCAACTGAATCCGTAATGCGCAAATTTAAAGACAAATCATTTGCAGCCGGTGCAAACCGTGACCAGATAAAAACATGCGAAAGCGAATTGAAAATACCTTTGGAAGAATTTATTTCGATATCATTGCAGGCAATGCAATTGTATTCGAATGAGCTGGGATTATAATCTACTTCCTCGTCATCCTGAACCCGCCCAATTTGGGCGAGGTTCGCCAAGGGCGACTGAAGTCAGAATGACTGATTGAAAAATGAAAAAAGAAACATTAAAGAAAATTTTAAAAGTATTTTTAACTTTACAGTGGGCAAAAGAATTGCCTCGTCAGGGTTTTATAGCCCTCGGCTTTAAAAGAAACGAAGCGGATTCGGTAGCCGCCCATTCATGGACCACCGCTATTCTTGTTTATCTTTTGGCATCAGAAATGAAGACTAACGGAGAAAAAATTGATGTGGACAAAGCTGTCAAAATGGCCCTTTTCCACGATATGGCAGAAACAATAGTCGGCGATGTCGGCACTTTTGTGAAAGGCATGGCTAAAGGGGCGTTCGCCCCCATCGAAGAAGAAGGACTTAAATGGCTTGTTGCCGATCTACCTACCAGAAAAGAAATGATTTCTTTGGTCGAGGAATATATGCAAAGAAAAACTTTGGAAGCAAGGCTTTGCAAAGTTGCTGACAATCTTGACGCTTTGGCGCAGGCAAAAGGTGTACCTGCCGCAATGTCTGCATTAAAATATTTTAAAGAGGTTTATCATATTACTAAGATCGACTGGCATAAAACCGCTGTTGAAATGATATTAAAAGACGAAGTAGAACCGGAACGTTCCTGGCAAAAGAAATAAAAACAAATTTATGTTAGACATAAAATTCGTCCGCGAAAACGCAAAGCTTGTTGAAGAAAAATCCAGACAAAAAGGATACCAGGTTGACATCGAAAAACTACTCAAAGTTGACGAGAGTCGCAGAAAATTAATAGAAGAAGTAGATAATCTTCGATCAAAAAGGAAAGTAGCAGCCAAAAAGAGAGACGAGGAAGCGGGCAAAAAATTAAAAGCCGAACTGAAGGAAAAAGAAGATGGGCTTAAAAAATCAAATGAAGAATTTTACAAGCTAGTCCGCCTGGTTCCCAATCTTCCAAAAGACGATGTCAAAATCGGAAAAGATGAAACAGAAAACGAAGTAATCAAGAAAGTTGGCGATATTCCAAAGTTTGACTTTAAACCTAAAGACCACCTAGCTCTTGGAACAGAAAACGATCTTATAGACCAGGAAAGGGCAGCAAAAATTTCCGGAAGCCGCTTCAACTACATTAAAAATGAACTGGTCCTTTTAGAATTTGCGCTAATCCAATACGCATTCGATCTCCTAACAAAAGAAGGATTCATACCAATTATTCCCCCCGTTTTCATTAATAAAAAAATCGCAGAAGATCTTGGATACCCCGAATACGAATCGGGCGAAGGATATAAAGTCGACGACCAGTATTTGGTTGGTACGTCAGAACACTCAATAGTTCCTATGCATCAAGGCGAAGTTTTTAAAGATTCCGACTTGCCAAAACGATATCTAGGTTTTTCAACAGCCTTCAGAAAAGAAGCCGGATCCTACGGCAAAGACACAAAAGGAATGTTTCGGGTGCATCAATTCGATAAAGTCGAAATGGTTTCGTTTGTATTACCCCAGGACGAAGATCGGGAATTAGAATATTTACTATCCCTGGAAGAAAAAATGGTTCAAGGTCTTGGTCTTGCCTATCAGGTGATCAAACAATGTACTGGTGATTTAGGTTTTCCAACAGCCAGAAAATATGACATCGAAACATGGTTCCCCTCTCAAGAAAAATACCGCGAAACTCACTCAGCCTCCGCAAACGGAGACTTTCAAGCGAGGCGTCTCGATATTAAGTTTGAGAGTAAGGGTCAGAAAAATTATCTGGCAATTTTAAACGCAACGGCAATAGCAATGTCCCGAACGCCTATCGCCATAATGGAAAACTACCAGCAGGAAGACGGGTCAATTGAAGTTCCAAAAGTCCTCCAAAAATACACCCGTTTTTCAAGAATCCCCCGAAAATAAAACATCATTGACACTACGTTTTTCATGCAATATTGTAAAAGTAGATAAGCCTCCAGCTGCCCGTGGAGGCTTTTTTTAAACCCGTAGCTCTCAACTCTATATAATAAGGGAGGAAAGTGTGGAATGCAGCCACGAATACGGATATAATATTCACCAGTGCAAAAAGCTTTCGAAGATGAGGAGAATCCCTCTTTAAAAAAGAGAAACCGCATCAAGAGACTATCTCCGAAAGTTCATTCTATTAAGCGTGAATCCGGGGCTTCTTTAAAAAGGCTTTGGTTGCACATAAACGAAAAGGCAAAAAAGTATAAATAAAGACCCAAGTATGCTCGGTTTTTTAAATAAATTTCTTGATTCTAACGAAAAACAGGTTAACAAATTGTGGCCTCTTGTCGAGGAAGTCAATTCATTCGAAAAAAGAATTGAAAAATTATCGGATGCAAAACTTAAAGAAAAAACCCAGGAGTTCAAAAAAAGACTGGAAAAAGGTGAAAACCTCGACGATATCCTTCCGGAAGCGTTTGCCGTAGTCCGCGAAGCAGGCAAACGAACCCTCGGACAAAGACACTATGATGTCCAAATTCTTGCCGGTATTGTCCTCCATCAGGGTAAAATTGCCGAGCAGAAAACCGGTGAAGGTAAAACTCTTACGGCATCACTCCCCCTGTACCTTAATTCTTTAACCGGAAAAGGCGTCCAGCTCGCAACTGTTAACGATTATTTGGCAAGGCTTGGTCTTGGGTGGATGGGGCCGATATATTCGGCTCTCGGAATAACAGCAGGCTGCATCATGCAGGAAGCGGCATATTTGTATGACCCAAAATTCGAAGATAAAAACCAGGATGATTGGCGCCTGAAACATCTTAAGCCGGTAGACAAAAAAGAGGCTTACAGAGCCGACATCACTTACGGAACAAATAATGAATTCGGATTCGATTATCTACGCGACAACATGGTTTGGAATCTCGATGATGTGGCACAAATTAATCATAACTTTGCTATTGTTGACGAGGCAGACTCAATTTTAATCGATGAAGCCCGTACTCCACTTATTATTTCGGCCCCCGCACAGCAGGCAACCCAAAAATATATGGAATTTGCCCGGCTTGTCCAGGAACTTTCGGGACAAACCGATTATGTTATAGATGAAAAATTAAAGACTGCAAACCTTACGGAGCATGGTATTACCAAAGTAGAGAAAAGACTTGGAGTTACTAATCTCTACGAAAAAGATTTTGCCAGCATTCACCACATCCAGCAAGCGCTCCGAGCCCGCACTTTATTTCAAAAAGACACGGATTATGTAGTCAAAGACGGGCAGATTGTCATTGTGGATGAATTTACGGGCAGACTAATGCCCGGGCGACGCTGGTCAGAAGGTTTACACCAGGCAATAGAGGCAAAAGAAGGGGTAAATATTCAACAGGAATCACAAACCCTGGCAACAATTTCCTTTCAGAACTACTTCCGCCTGTATGAAAAACTTGGTGGAATGACGGGAACCGCGGTAACCGAAGCGGAAGAATTCCATAAGATTTACAAACTCGAAGTTGTCGTTATTCCCACCAACAAACCAATGATCAGAAAAGATCAATCCGATGTTGTTTATAAAACCAATAAGGCCAAGTTTACAGCTGTTGCAAACGACATTACCGAAAAAAACAAAGAAGGAAGACCAGTGCTTATTGGAACAACATCAATCGAGAAAAACGAGATCATGGCTTCGCTTTTAAAAAGAAAAGGAGTCGGCCATCAAATATTAAATGCAAAAAACCACCAAAGAGAAGCGGAAATTATATCCCAAGCAGGTAAAAAAGGTGCAGTGACACTGGCAACAAATATTGCGGGAAGAGGAGTGGACATAATCATGGGAGGAGCTCCCCCAACCGACAAGCATGGCCTGCCGCATAAAAAAGGTAAGGAATATGAAAAATGGAAAAAAGCCCACGAAGAAGTTCTTGCATCGGGCGGACTTTATGTTATTGGAACGGAAAGGCATGAGGCCCGCAGGATAGATAACCAATTAAGGGGAAGATCGGGCAGACAGGGAGATCCCGGTTCAAGCCGTTTTTATGTTTCACTGGAGGATGACCTAATGCGCATTTTTGGTGGTGAACAAATTGCCAAATTAATGACTGCATTTAAACTTCCGGAAGACACTCCAATTGAACACGGAATGGTTTCGAAAGCGATAGAAAACGCGCAGGTTAAAGTCGAAACTCACAACTTTGATATCAGAAAACATCTAGTTGAATACGACGACGTAGCGAATCGCCAGAGGGAAATTATTTATGGCAAGCGCAAGCAAGTTCTGGAGGCTGCCAAAGATAAAGAAAAAGCAAAAGAAACATCAACTGAAATCCGCGAAAAAATTCAAAACGAAATTGCAAACTTGGTCCTTATTAACACTTCAGAAAAAGAAGGCGCAAACGTTAAACAAATTGTCAGGGAATTTTCAACCATTATTCCTTTTGATGAAGCTTCCCAGGAAAAGCTTAGTGCGGACATTTCAAAACAAAGCCCCGAAAAAATCACCGAAATGCTATCAAATATTGCGGACAAACTTTACGAGGATAGGGAGAAATCGTTGGGTCCGGCAACCTCACAAGACATCGAAAAGTTTGTTTCTTTATCCGTCATTGATACGTTATGGATCGAGCATCTTGATACACTCGACGATCTGCGGGAAGGAATAGGACTTAGGGCGGCCGGGCAAAGAGATCCTTTGGTGGAATATAAAGCAGAAGCATTTAACCTCTTCGATAAGTTAGTCTCAAAAATCGACTACGAAATTGTCCGCCGGATCTATAAAGTTCAACTCAGGGAGGAGCCGGCGATCGAAAAACTGGAAGAAAAAGGTGTCGAAGTTCACCCACAGGTCGAAACTTTTGGAGAAGCGAAGCCTCCTGCCCCACCAGGTAATGGTCAATTACCGGAAATTACAGAAAAAGATCCGAATGAAATGTCTAACGAAGAGTTGGACCAGGCAATAGCAACCCTGGAAGCACAAGAAAAAAAGAGTGGGTCCGAAGCAACTCAAAATCCCTTTGAGTCAGCTCTGCAAAAACAGACTATTAAAGTTCAGAAAATCGGCAGAAACGACCCTTGCCCTTGCGGCTCTGGCCTCAAGTGGAAAAAATGCGGATTTATCAATGCTCCCGGGCATAAGTCTTAGTACTATTGTTTACCCTCTTAAAATTACCTAAAATAATAAATAGATGAAAAAAGGCCCGATCCATCCCATTTATGTTTTCCTGGCAATATTAATCACCCTACTTATTATTGCCCCAATAAGGCGGTTTGTTTACTCAACGATCAATAATGAAGCTGGTAAATTCGGCCTAAACTTGAATGGAATAGCGTCGGATAAATATGTTTCTTGGATAACTTCACAGTCACAGGAGTTTCAATATGCTCAAAACGCAATCTTCTTAAATAAAGCGGTTCCAATCAAGGACACTGCATTTGCAACAGACGTCCGGGTTCTCGGGACAACTTCAGGGCAAAACAACCTCAAAAAAATTGTGGTTGACCTCTCAGAACAAAGGCTATACATGAAAGACGGGGAAACTACTGTTGGAAGTTTTTTAATATCTTCCGGAAAATGGTCTCCAACTCCTGTTGGGGAATGGCCAATCTGGATAAAACTTCGCTACACGCGTATGAAGGGAGGGTCTAATGCACTAGGCACCTTTTATGATTTACCAAACGTCCCCTACACAATGTACTATTATAAAGGTTACGGAGTACATGGAGCTTACTGGCATAATAATTTCGGACAACCTATGAGTCATGGATGTGTGAATATGAAACCCGAGGAAGCGGGCATTGTTTTTAACTGGGCAAGTGTAGGTACCCCTGTAAAAGTTCAAATCTAACTCCAATAAATGGACTTCTTCTTTTCAGTTATAGCTGGCGCGATCCAGGGGTTAACCGAATTTCTACCCGTTTCCTCAACCGGCCACCTCATCATCCTTGAAGCAATTTTTGGCCTGTCGCCGGAAAAATTCGGTCTGGCTTTCGACGCTTCACTTCATCTCGGGACTCTCCTTGCGCTTGCCATCTTCTTTTTCAGGGACTATCTCCGTGCACTTAAAGACAGAAATTTGCTTCTTAAGCTTACCGTCGGAACAATTCCTGCTGTTGTTCTTGGTCTGGCATTTGAGAGTTTGATTGAATCAACCCTCAGGCAGATCTTAATCGTTGCCGGAGGACTAATAATTTTTAGTTTCGTAATGTTGATTGCGGAAAAAGTAAACAAAAAATCAAAGCAAAAATCGCAAATCACAATCAAAGATGCCTTTATCATGGGTGTTTTTCAATCGATTGCCCTTATACCGGGAGTTTCGCGTTCCGGTTCAACAATTTCCGGAGGTTTACTGCTCGGATTAAAACGGGAAGAAGCCGCCAGATTTGCCTTCTTGCTTTCGGGGCCGATTATTGCAGGTGCCGGTACAAAAAAGTTTCTTGAAGTGTTAACTGCAGACGCTACCGGTTCATCGCTCGGTATTTTTGTAATTGGCATTTCTTCATCCGGAATCTTTGGATACTTAACAATTAAGTATTTTTTAAAATATGTATCCAAAAACTCTTTAGCTTTGTTTATTATTTATAGGCTAATTCTAGGCTTTGTCTTAATTGTCCTAGCCTTATACTCCCCTTCTTACTGATATAATTAGCCTCAAATGATTATTGAGGAAAAACTTAAAGAATTAAGAAGCAGATTCGACAAAGTTCTAAGCTCTTTTTCCAAAGAGGAAAAAATACAAAGTCTTAAGAAACTTGAAACAAAAAGTCTGGAACCAGGCATATGGGATAAACAGGAAGAAGCAAAAAACCTCCTCAAAAACATATCGGACTTAAAGTCGGAAATTGGAGAAATCGAAGACTTAGAAAAAGACCTACAGGATTTAGAAGGCTTGTACAAAATAGGTTCAGACACAATGGCGCGGGAAATGGAGAAAGAAATTAAGAAATTTGAAAAAAGGCTGGAAGATGTTGAAACTAAAATGTTTCTGTCCCAGGAGTACGACAAGGAACCGGCGATCATTTCCATACATGCGGGCCAGGGTGGTACGGAAGCGATGGACTGGGTTGATATGATTTCCAGGATGTATCAAAAGTACTTCTCCGGAAAAAATTGGAAATATGAAATAGTTGACGAAATACCGGGAGAAGAAGCAGGCTTTAAAACGGTCACGATGATAATTCGCGAAAAATACGCCTATGGACTCCTGAAAGCAGAAGCCGGAGTTCACAGGCTTGTCAGGCAGTCCCCGTTCAACGCGGCAAGCCTAAGGCAAACATCTTTTGCCCTTGTCGAAGTTATGCCGGAGATAGAAGAGGTCCAGGGCATAGAAGTAAATCCCGAAGATATAGAATTTGAAGCTTTTCGTTCCGGAGGCCATGGGGGCCAGAACGTTAATAAAGTTTCAACTGCAGTGAGGCTAAAACACATTCCGACAGGTATTGTCGTTACCTGTCAGACACAACGATACCAGGCCCAAAACAGGGAAAACGCTATGAAACTTCTAAAGGCAAAACTTTGGCTTCTTAAACAAGAAGAGGAAAAGGAGAAAAAAGAGGCAATACGGGGTGGCCACATAACTCCGGGTTGGGGAAACCAGATCAGATCATACGTACTACACCCTTATAAGTTGGTTAAAGACTTAAGGACGAATTACGAAACTTCCAATGCCCAGGGTGTCTTAGAAGGAGATCTTGATGAATTTATTAAACACGAATTGACACTTTCTGCACCGTCCTATACTACCTAACCCTTCAAAAGGTAATTCGAATTGTAAATCTATTTGTTGCTCACTTAAAAGCACAGTTGCTATAATGTCTCACAAGCCTAAAAGTAAATGGAAAACCTAGCCCAAAGCCAAGAAGTACAGACAGTTAACCCCTTAAGATCAGCCCCTAAGAAAAATATCCTGGCCAAATTCTTCCCCGCACTTATTATTGTTTTTGTGGTCCTCCTCGGGGCAGCGACCGGTTTAGTTGTTTCCTCAAGATCAAAAAGTGAAAAAGTGTCACAAGTTACCCTGGAAGAAGAAAATCTTACCCCGGAAAAAAAGGAAGAATTTCAGGTTGTAACACGCGATCAGGCAGAAGGGACTTTGGAGAAAAACGATAAATTCGAAGAAACTGCACAAGGGCAGTGGAAATTAATTCGACCAGGAGGAGAAAATCAGACAGCTTATTTAACTTCGTCATTTATCGATCTGGACGAGTATGTCGGGGAAAAGGTAAGAGTTTTTGGAGAGACACTTGGCTCATCAAAAGTAGGCTGGCTTTTAGACGTGGCCAAGGTGGAAACTCTATAAAAAACCAAAGTCTACCGAATGATCAACTTTCAGCAAGTTTCAAAAAAATTCCCAACCGGTCAAATTGCCCTTGAAGAAATCGATGTAGAAATACCGGACGGTGATTTTATTTTTATAGTCGGTCCCTCCGGCGCAGGAAAATCAACCCTGTTAAAATTATTAACCAGGGAAATTTTACCGACAACAGGAACAATTTTTTACAATAAAGAAGATATTTTTAAAATTCCTGCAAAAAAAATCCCACAACTAAGACGGAAAATAGGCACGGTCTTTCAGGATTTTAAGCTCCTTCTCAATAGGACCGTTTTTGAAAATGTCGCACTGCCCCTGGAAGTCTTAGGCAGGAGTGATGCCGAAATAGAAAAAATTGTTTCAGTAACTCTTGATAAAGTCGGGATTCTCGATAAAGCGGAGAGTTTCCCCCTTCAACTTTCCGGTGGAGAAATTCAAAGGACGGCAATCGCCAGAGCAATTGTTTCAAGCCCCGAAGTATTGCTTGCAGACGAACCCACCGGGGATCTTGACCCAAAAACCGCAAAAGAAATTGTTGAACTTTTAAATCAGATTAACTCGGAACTAAAAACCACAATATTAATGGCTACCCATAATATGACGATAGTTGACCACTTCAAAAAAAGAATTCTCGAGCTTGATAATGGAAAACTGGTAAAAGACCATAAAACAACTAAAACACATGAAACAAATTAAAAAAACATTTAGGTTACTCCGAAGAAGTCCCTACCAGGCACTTGCAGCAGCGCTTGCCATGTCACTTACATTCTTTGTCTCCTCGGTTTTCGTAGTTCTGATAATAGGTGGACAAATGGTCTTAAATTACATAGAAAGAAGACCACAGGTAATAGTCTTTTTTAAAGATGATGTTAACGATACCCAGATTAACGAAATAATTAATGAGGTAGATTCAACAAACCTTTCATCGGGCGTAAAATACGTTAGCAAGGAAGAAGCCCTGGCGATTTACAGGGAAAGAAATAAGGATGATCCGCTTCTATTAGAATCGGTAACTGCTGATTTTTTACCTGCCTCAATTGATATTTCGGTCAAAAAAGCTCAGGACATTAACGGTATAGCCCAAATTGTAAAGGACAGACCGGAAGTCGACAAAGTTATCACTCCGGAAAATTTGGTTAATCAGCTTGTTAAATGGACAAGTACGCTAAGGTTAGGCGGTATAGTTTTTGTAACGACCCTGCTTTCCGTTTCGTTCCTTATAGTTATTATGGTAATCGGTATGAGAATTGCCATCAGGCGTGAAGAAATATCCATAATGAGCCTGGTTGGCGCAACCAAATGGTACATTGCAAAGCCTTTTTTCATAGAGGGTGCTCTCTATGGGATAATTGGTTCAAGCATCGCGGTCTTTCTCGTTTACGGCGCGTTATTATTTTATTCACCGAACATTCAGGAATTTCTTGGCCCAATCCAGGTTTTCCCGATAGACCCCAGGTTTTTTCTCTACCTATGGGCGGGCGAGGGATTAGTCGCAGCAGCCGTCGGCATAATTGGCGCCGGTATTGCACTGGCAAGGTACCTCAGGGTTAAATAATTCCATGAAAACAAAAATCGGCAAAATATTTTTTGCCTTTTTTATACTGCTTCTCACAATATTTCTAACCAGCTCGGTTTTTGCCCAGTCAAGCTACGAAAAATACCAGGAGATCCAGAGAAAAATAGACGAAACAACCCAAAAAATATCAGAACTACAGGCAACGGAAAAAACACTTAAAGAACAAATTGCTATATTCGACAGCCAAATTAGGTTGACAGAATTGCGCATAGAAGAGGCGGAAGAACGTATAAACCAGTTGGAAAAAGAAATCGGGGTTCTTGGCTTTAGGATAGGTTACATAACCGACTCCGTCTCACGCCTGGAAACGCTGCTCAAACAAAGAATTGTTGCAACATACCAACAAAGTTTTGTTTCTAATATCGAACTTTTGGTAACATCAAACGATTTTTCGGATCTCATACTGCGTGTCCAGTATTTAAGGCAGGTCCAGGAAAACGACAAGAAACTTCTAACAAACCTGCAGGAAACCAAATCCAATTATGCAAACCAGAAAGACGAGCGCGAAGAAAAACAAGAACAAATTGAAGAAGCTAAAACAAAACTCGACCAGAGTAAAGCGCTTCTTGCCAAACAAAAGAAAGAAAAAGACGATTTCCTGGCAATTACCCAAAACGACGAGCGCAAGTACCAGGAAGAGCTCAAAAAACTCCAGGCAGATGCCGCCTCGATTACCCAAGCCCTGGGAAATATCGGTTACAAAATCGGGGAAGTGTCAAAAGGTGAAGTTATCGCTTCAGTCGGGTCAAGCGGTTGTTCAACAGGGCCTCATTTACATTTCGAAACTTTTACCAATGCTAAAGTGGAAGGCGGAAGGATTATCGGGAACAGGGTTGACCCGAAATCTTACCTGGAAAACGGGTCTTACGAAAAACCGGTTCCGAATTACCCCCAAAACGTCACTACCTGGTATGGGGAAGTTTACTTTCTAGGAACGCATACCGGAATCGATATTGCCAATTCCTTTGGCACGCCAATCAGGGCAATCGAAGGCGGGGAGGCATATTTCACATCCGCCCCCTGTAGCTACAAAATAGCCGGCGGGACCGCACTCGGTAAAGGAATTGTTGTCGACCACAAAAACGGCCTAGTCACCCTCTATTGGCATATCCCATAAAACCGATTACAGGGTCTCTCCCTGTTTACAGGGTGAGACCCTGTAATGGATTGACAAAAATTCTTAAAGTATCAGCGAATTAGTTTACATCCTCAAGTCCTCAGAACTAAAGCTAATTGGTATCAAGGAAGGTTAAGATTATCTCCAATGGAAGGAGGTAGTCATGAGTGACAAAACCATCAAGAACCTGGTTGAGACCAGG
>JACQIV010000010.1 GCA_016198325.1 Candidatus Curtissbacteria bacterium | reverse complement strand
CCCGCTCTTTTTCGGAAATCGAAAAAGAGCGAGGCTCGCTCAAATGAAATTTGAGCGGCCCGATCCATGTTACGAGGCTCGCCCGCCACAGGCGAAGCGACCCGCTCCATACAATGCACACAGTCTATATTCTCCAAAGCCTCAAAGATAAAAGAACATATGTGGGGTCAACAGATAACTTTGAAAGACGATTGTTGCAACATAATTCGGGTCGAGTTAAGTCCACAAAACACAGAACTCCATTCAAAGTTTTATTTACGGAAGAATTTGAAACAATACAAGAAGCCAAAAAACGAGAACAATATTACAAATCAGGTGCAGGCAGACGTAAATTAAAAGAATTTTTCGAATCACGAATCTAAGCCAAATACTGGCAATGGGACTGTAACTTCAAAACAAGTCCGATTAACACTTGACCTGACTTAGTTCAAAATCCTATATGGACAATCCTTAAATAATTGGACCTCGAACTTTGGGTTGAAATATGGTATAAATTCCGCTATGACAGAAGCTATTGCTCCGTCTGACATAAAAGTTGTCTTTGGCCAAAACATCTCTTACTTGTCTCAAACTGGTTTATTTCGCTTACTGGCAGAAGCCAGTCAGCAATATGAGGGGCAAAATGATGTACACCAATGGGAACGACACGGTGGCACATTCCCTTTGGGGGTAGACACTACTGTAAGAATACATATGATGAAACCCATCCCAGTATCAGGTGGTCGTCAAACAAAGCACACCCATTTTGACTATGATGGAAGTAGACTTAGAGTATCAGGTAATTCGGATACTACTTTTGAATTTGACTTGCCCACTAAACCAGAATTATCAGACGTTCTTAAAACGGAAATACAAGATGCCCTTAAAACAGTATTCGCTCATCCAGAAGTCACTTTCCTCTCCACAGAGGAGTTGAATTCATCAGATTAGACTCCAAACGGTTCTTTAATACTTCCAGCTGAAACGCTAGAGTTTTAGCTTCTTCGGAGTTATCATTAAGCAGGGCGAGGAGTCCGACCCGAATACGTTAAATTACCCTAAAATGGAGTTAAGCCTGATTTGCAACGTAATAGTCAATTAGACGTCGTATCATAGCTTGATAAGACGCACCGTGTTTTTTGGCGGCACCTTTAAAAAAGTCTAAACTTTTCTCGGTTAGCGTTAGCGTTACTCTCCTTTTTTTCTCTTTAAGAATTAGATTTTCAGGACTTGGTAAGAAGTCGTTTATGACTCGTGCTTCTAACGGTTCGTCACTGTATTTGATTGCTTGTTTCATAAATTTGTTTGCCGCGTCTCCAATAACCAGCCCCGATTATTCGAATACGATTACTGCGATATGTAAAGCGAACAGTTAAAACACCCCCTTTCACTTTTCCGAAACAATAATATCGTTCTTCTTCCTCACTATGAGCTGTATCTTTTGCAATTACACGTTTCTTATCAATAAATGCGTACTGAGCAGTTTCAAAATCAACACCGTGTTTTTGTTGGTTCTTGGCACTTTTAGCTTCGTCCCATTCGAAATTACTCACAAGTATATTACCATATTAGCATATAATTTGTCATATATAAAAACTGGTTTTGGTTAAGTAATTCTCTAGGGATTCTAGTTGAAAAGCTAGAATTTTAGCCTCTTCATTGTTATCATTAAACGGGGAACAAAGTCCGACCCGAATACCGTTTCCCGCTCAATTGACTATTTTGCAAAAGTGTAGTAAAATCATTGCAGTTAATACAGATTACATATAAAATATGAGAGACACCGCACGAGTACAAAAACTAATAACTTTCTCGCCACAGCTCTACCAGGTTGTACTTACTAAAGCAAAACGGCTAGGACTTTCGTTTGGTGAATATATGAGGCATTTGGCTGTTATTGACATCAAAGAAGAGATTGAACATCTGCGTATGGTTGATGACGCAAGTGACAAAAGAATTGGCCAGAATCTCAAAGATTTAGAAGAAGGTCGTTATACCGAAGTTGATCCGTCTGACGACAAAGCTTTGAACAAAGCGCTTGGTATTCAGTAATCTCCTAATGTTCACACTCAAAATTACCGATATAGGTACTCATAGTGGAACTCACAAAGTATATAAGTGATTATTTAATACTTCTAACTGAAAAGCTAGAATTTTAGCCTCTTAAGAGTAATCTTTGAGCAACTTTTTGAAAACTGTTAAGT
>JACQIV010000011.1 GCA_016198325.1 Candidatus Curtissbacteria bacterium | reverse complement strand
CCTGGTCTCAACCAGGTTCTTGATGGTTTTGTCACTCATGACTACCTCCTTCCATTGGAGATAATCTTAACCTTCCTTGATACCAATTAGCTTTAGTTCTGAGGACTTGAGGATGTAAACTAATTCGCTGATACTTTAAGACATGAAATTCAATTATATTTTCTAAAAGACAGAAGAATCCCAATTGCTAGGAGAGTGGTAACAAGTGAGGATCCCCCAGCGGATACAAGTGGAAGAGTAATACCTGTAACTGGCGCAAGTGCCATATTCATGCCAATATTCACCAAGATTTGAACCAGTAAATATGCAAGCAGTCCAATTGTGAACAGTTGTCCAAATCTTTGCATCCCGGAAATAAGCCGGTTAAGCCTCGATAAGACTAGGCCAAGCAGAATAAGTAAGAGTGCACCTCCTACGAATCCTAATTGTTCGACAATCGTCGCAAAAATAAAGTCTGTTTCTGCTTCGGGCAGGAACTCAAGTTGGGACTGATAACCCAAGCCCAGTCCCCTTCCGAATAATTGTCCAGAGCCGATTGCAATTTTGGACTGAATTAGGTGATAGCCGGTACCCAAAGGGTCCTTTGTAGGAGTAAAAAAGGAAACAAGTCTTTCTTTTTGGTAAGGCGCGAGAATTTCATATAAAAAAATAAATGTAATTAAACCGGCAAAAAGAACAGAAAAAACTTGTTTAGCTTTTAAGCCAGAGGCAATAGTAATCCCTAACCAAACACCAAAAAAGGCAAGGGTATTGCCTAGGTCCGGCTGGAGGATCACTAGCAAAACTGGCGGCATAATAATGAGAAGGCTAAATAATAAATTCTTAACGTCTTTTGCGGATCTTTCTTTAAAGAACAGTGCGAGCGCAAGTATCGTCGAGAGTTTGGCAATTTCGGAAGGTTGAATACGCAAAAAGCCAAACTCTATCCAGCGGACGGATCCCCTAACCGGGTCTGCTAAAAAAAACAGCAGAACTAGAGAGATTACTGAGAGAATATAAAAGTACGGTGTGATTTTTTGCCATATATTGCTTGTGAAGGTGGAAGAAATGTAAAGCAATACAAGCCCAATTACCCAAAAAATTAATTGTGCCGAGGCAATCGATTTGGACATTGTTAACAGGGCGGATAAAGAAAGAGCTCCGATTCCAAGAATAAGCGCAAGAAGAATAAGATCTATATTTTTAGTCACCTATTTATTTTGCCCGAATCACGCGCAAATTTTGACCTTTTTGTAATTTCTGAGTAAGTGTTTGTTTTTTTATGTAGTCTTCAAATTCTTTCGGCCATGCGGGAAGTTCCAGTAGAATTTGTTCATCCAGTTTACAGCCTGCTTCTTTTCTGGCTACCTGAATTTTCCTGACAATGTCCCTTGCCTCTCCCTCGTTTCTTAACTGATCAGTAATTTTAGTATCAAGTAGGAGCGTTCCCCCTTTCTTGTTAAGGATGGATTTGACGTTAATTTCTTCCGATATGATTTCTTCTATTTCCGAGTCAAGTTTTTCACCTCCGTACACGATTTGCTGTAATGGCTGTCTTACCTTAATATCTGCCGACTTACGCAGGGAATGGGCTTTTTCGACAATTTCTCTTGCAATGTCCATCTGGGATTCAAGTTTTGTGTTAATTACATCCTTTGATGCCTCCGGCCAGTTGCCAAGATGGACAGACTTTTCCTGCGTGAGGTTTTTAAAAATATCGTCGGATATAAACGGAGAGAATGGCGCAAGAATCTTTGTAAACGTTGCAAGAACATAGTGCGTAGTTGCGAAAAAACACTTTTTATCGCTTTTGTTGTCTATGGCAAGCCCGACTCTATCCCTTGAGCGTCTTATATACCAGGTTGAAAGATCGCTTACAAAATCCTGGAGTGGTCTTGTCATTTTCGGTAAATTGTAACTATCGACGCCCTTTTGGATTTCTAAAATTAGGTTGTTTAGTTTCGATAGGATCCATTTATCCAAAACGTGATTGGAGCTTGGTCCGGCCAGGTTTTTACTCGGTGTCCAGTTTTCCAGGTTTGCATAAGTAACAAAAAACGAATATACATTCCAAAGAATAAGAAAGAATTTCCTGACCGTTTCTTCTACGGTCTCTGCAGAAAAGCGGACGTCTTCCGCTGCGGAGGCCGGAGACGAAAGTAGATAAAACCGCATTGCATCTGCACCGAACTTATCAAAAACTTCGTCCGGTTCCGGATAGTTCCTTAACCTCTTTGAAAGTTTTTTCCCGTTTTTGTCAACAACTATTCCATTGACTATGATGTTATTAAAGGCCGGTTCGTCCATAAGTGCCGACGCCAGAACGTGGAGTGTATAAAACCAACCGCGGGTTTGGTCCAGGCCTTCCGCAATAAAATCCGCCGGAAAGTTGTCTTCCCACTTTTTCTTATTCTCGAATGGGTAATGATCCTGCGCATAAGGCATGCTGCCGGATTCGAACCAACAATCAAGGACTTCTTCAATCCTTTTGGCGTCGGCACCGCATTTACCGCATTTGACGATAATTGCATCGATGTGTGGCCTGTGTAAATCAACCAACTCGGAAGAAGATTTCTGCTTGCCCTCTTTATATAAAGTTTTAGATGCCTCAATTAGCGATTTAAAGTTTGTTGTTTTTTCCTTAAGTTCCGCAACAGACCCAATCACTGTAAATTCCTGGCATTTTCCGCACTGCCAGACAGGTAAAGGTGTACCCCAAAACCTGTTTCTGGATATACTCCAGTCACGTGCTTCCGAAAGCCACTTACCGAATCTACCTTCTTTAATATGGTTTGGAGTCCAGTGAATTTTACTGTTATTTGCAACCAGCTTTTCCCTGAACGAGGAAACTTTTACGAACCAGTTACCTATGGCGTAGTAAAGAAGTGGAGTTTCACAGCGCCAGCAAAACGGATAAGTGTGTTTTATTGTCTCCGATTTATAAAGACTGCCTGCCTGGTCAAGATGTTCGATTATCATATTGTTGGCATCTTTAACAAAAGTCCCCTTATAAGGTTCAATCGTTAGCTCTCCGTTTTTATCTACGGGCTGAAGCGATGGAAGACCTTCTTTCTGGCCAAGTAGCATATCGTCTTCCCCGAAAGCCGGAGCGACATGAACGACGCCAGTTCCGTCACCTGTTGATACAAAGTCTGCCTCAAGAATGCGGTATGGAACTTTTTTTGCATCCAGTGGGTCCAGTAGGTAATTCATTTCGTTTTTGGATGCTCTATCTGTTTCGAAATAATCAAAAAGCGGTTTGTATTTTTTGCCGACTAAATCCTTGAATGACACATCTTTTTCATTTTCAAAAGTGTCTAGAACTTCAAGCCTGTCTTTTGCCAGAATAAGGTACTTGCCGGCAACTTTTACTTTGACATATTTAATCTTTGGATTAACGGCAAGTGCTGCATTACCCGGCAGGGTCCATGGTGTTGTAGTCCAGGCCAGTAGGTACGTATCCGGCTCCTCTTCCAGTTGAAATTTGATATAAACGGAGGGATCCTCAACATCGTCCTTATAACCAAGATTCGTTTCAAAATTGGAAAGCGGGGTGCCGCATCTTGGGCAATAGGGCATCGAGCGGAAACCTTTATAAATTAATCCTTTGTCCCAAAGCGTTTTGAATACCCACCAGATTGACTCCATATAATCCGTATCCAGAGTTGCGTAGGTGTTTTCTTTGTCTGCCCACCTGCCCATACGATCAATTGTTTTTTCCCATTCTTTGGTGTAGCGGAAAACGATATTTCGACAAAGTTCGTTGAATTTGTCAACCCCCATCTTTTCTATTTCTTTTTTGCCTGTTGAACCTATTTCTTTTTCTACTTCATACTCAACAGGCAAGCCGTGTGTATCCCAGCCAAGCCGACGCGGAACGTAATAACCCTGCATAGTTTTAAGACGGGTAATGGCATCCTTAATTGTCATTGCCAGAATGTGGCCATAATGGGGAAGGCCAGTTGCAAACGGAGGGCCGTCGTAAAAAGTAAATTTCTTTTTACCCTTGCGGTTTTTAATGCTTTTTTCAAAAATTTTTTCTTTTTGCCAAAACTTAAGAATTTCTTCCTCGAGTTTTGGAAAATTAACCTGGGGTGAAACGGACCTGAAGCCTTTTTTTGCCATCGTTGGACAATTAAAACAGAAGGGTTAGGTTTGTTCAAGGAAGGGAAGATTAAATGCTAAAATTTGACTATGACACCTGAAGAGTTTCAGAAACTGGTTAACAAGGCTCTTTGCGGGTTACCAAAAGTTTTCAAAGAAAAGATTGAGAACGTTGATATAGTTGTTGAGGTGTGGCCTAGAGCGGAGTTTGCACAGGGAAGATTGTTGCTTGGATTGTATCAGGGTGTACCAAAAACTACCTGGGGAAGAAATTTGGGTGTTACTATTCCCGATAAAATCACTATTTTCCAGGGACCAATTGAGTGGCTGGCACGCGGTGATGAACAAAGAACCATTGAATTGGTTATCGATACCGTTGAGCATGAAATCGCCCACCATTTCGGGATTTCGGATTCAAGGCTTGCAGAGTTAAAAAGATAAAATTAGGCTGCTGCTTTTCTTGTCTTTACAATTTTTTTATCAGAATTTATTTCCCTAACGTTAATACCCAAATTTGCTTTTTTCCATCTTTTTTCTTCCAGTGTGGTGGGGAACATTGCATCTAGGGCCATTTGAAGACTTTTGTCGTGGTGATGCCATTTTGCATAAACTGATTCATCATATTCTTGAATGCACATTTCCTTTTTCATATAAGCCCAATTTGGGGCGTTAACGCTACTATATGAAAATATATTTTTCAAGACGGATAATTTGTATCAAAATAGATCAGAAATTACTTTTTGATAGGCTTTGTTTCTTTAAGAAGCCATGTGAGATAGGGTTTTGATACCTTGGACGGGATTATTCCTAAAACTTCTGGAACCTCATAGCCGGATTTTTCTGTGATGATTTTTTCGACTTTTGCAAAATTTTGTCTTTTTGTCTTTAGAATCATAAGTGTTTCCTTGCTTATGGCCTTCTTGCCTTTCCACCAGTAACCGGAGTTGATTGGGATAAGGTTATAGCACACGACCAATCTTTTCCTTAATAGGATTTTTGCGATACTTAGTGCTTTTGTTTTTTTATCAACTGTCGCAAGAATTACTATCATTTCCAGTATTTTTTGGAGATAAACGGTGCAAAAGCAAAAATTATTCCATGAGAATAAGCTAGGTCTCTCGGGAGATGGCCGTTGGTTAACAAACCCATGGAACCTTCTTCGTGTTTTACGTTTTTTCGCCCGCTAATACGGTCAATTACTTCCCCAAGTTCTACCCCGTCTTTAAGTAGTTTTTCCATGGATTTTGGAACTTCGTACCTTGCGGAAGATCCAAGACCGGTTTTCCCTGACTTATGAACAACTGCAATCCAACCGCATTCAAAAAGTTTTGTCCCGGTTTTGTTTAATCCACCTTCCATCCCAATCCCGAAGTCCGCCTGCCCTAATTTTTGCGCCTGTCTTGCTCGATTGACTGCACCCCTTAGGCATTCCTCATCCGATTCGGGTTGTGACCTTACCTTCGGATCTACTTCAAACGACAAAACCGTAACTTGAATTTTGGGAAACAGCTTTTTAAAGGCAATTTCCGCTGCTCGAATTTTTGCGGGGTTTTTGGAACCAATTGCTATCTTCATGAGAAGATTTTGATTAATTTACGAAGCGGTGTCAAATATACGTAATTTTGGAATACTCTAAGAAGACTCGAGATTAGAAATTCTCTCTTCGTGGTTTTTAAGCTTGTGGGTATGATCTTTAATAAATTCCCAAATATCTTTAAGAATCTTACGGTCTTGTTCTATATTTACAAGTGAAAGTCGCATTCCTTCGGTTTCATCTTGGATAATTTCTCTTATTTTATTCTGGTCGTTTTTAGTTAACATAGGATTTTATTATTGTGCATGAAATTTGAAGGGTCAATATGTCAAAACTGTATCTAATTTACTTAAGAAACGTGGGAATTCCTAAGTCATCTACACTATTTTGAGCGAAGCGAGAATCAAAATACTTCTTGCTTACCAAGTATCTTATTTAGGTTCAAAGTAGTTTAAGACTGGCAAGAACAACAAATGTCATTCTTGGGTCATAAAAGGTATGTTAAGAATATCAACTAGAAGAGAAGAAAGCAAATAAAAATGGCCCTTACTTTACCCCATCGGGCCAGAAATATATTTTCTGCAATCTGCTAATAACTTTGGGAAAAATTCAGAAATTTTTTCAGAGTTCACAATGAAAGTAGGTCGCTTAACTGGGCCTACTCCGAGTACATGACGAGTACGAAGACTATACGGCAAAGGAAATTCAAAATGAACCCAATCTTTTTGTTCCAAATTTATGTTGCTTTCTGCTACTGTTCCAGTTTTTAAATCAACATTTTCTGGTTTGTAATCTTGTACCCACAAATTTGCTGTTGTGACTACAATTGGCAAAAAGAGAATATCAGGCAACTTGCTTTCTTTTAATAAGTCTCTGATTCTATACGGCTCTTCTATAAAGCTGCTTACGGCTTCATTTGCTTGCAATAGAGCATTGTAGGCTTTTTCTACTTGATTTCTACTCAGCTGCCCATCGACTTCCTTAAATTCAAAAACTTGTATTCCCTTGTCGAAGAATTTCATCCCGTTATATCCAAGGCTAGGAAAAAATATATTCTTTTCGTAGTTTAGCTTATGTATATCCTCATATAGATAATCAAAGGGATAATATAGCGGCTCTGTGTCGTTGACTCTCTTCTCAAACACCCAATGTTTCTGTTCTGGGTTTGCTCTTTTACACTCGATGCAAAAACAAACTGCTACATTCTTTTGAACAACTGATGATGCAAATACATCAATTGTCCCTTCAAATGATTCAGAAGTATGCCCAGAATATGGTTCTTCTCGCCTTGTTACTATGGTTGGGTCTTGGTCTAGAATAACGAAGACTTTGTTCTCCAAAAAAGTACCAGTCAAATTTAACCCTTGCTTAATTGAACTTAAAGTTGTGTCCTGTTTTTGATTTTTCATTGATATCAATTTATTGAGCATTTATACCACCTTTGAACCTAAAGTTCGAGTTATTCAGGTTCGATGCTACCCACTACCACCCTGTTTACTGATAATCCAAAACCAATTAGACATCGAATAAATCTGCGATAAATTTTTAAGATTTGGGAATAAATTTATTATCTTACAGTCAAGATATCTCTGATGTAGTAAGGATGCATAGGTGTCTCTATAAGGCCTTGTTTGTGTGCAAGGTCCTCTACAGACCAAAGTAATGCTTGGGAATTTCTGTATTCTTCTGTAATTCCTTCTGGAGCATCAAGTCTCCAAATTCTTCTTAAATAAGCGTCTGCATTATTTAGTACAGGAGACCCTATGACCTTAAGAGCGCCTTCATGCCCTAGATAACTGCTAAACTGCTTCCTATGTTCATTTTCATGCTTTAGGTGAAGATGAAGTAGTGGGTATCTTAAATCAGGATTTAAAAACAACTCAGCTGGAGTATTGCCTCGAACATCCATAGTGCCAAATTCAGACGCCCTCACAGTCATGTGACCTTCAGGATTATTATCGAACAATACAGCACAAAGTGTTGGATTTAAACCGTATTTCTCAAACACATCCCATCTAGCTGCAAGTGTTTTGGATGCAAGTATATCTCTCTGGTCCAAGCCCAATGCTTTTCGCAGAGCAATAATTTGTCCTTTCAAGTGGTCAACTATTGCAGGTTCAGCCATTCTGGACAAGTCTAGAAGTGCTATTTGTTCAGGCGTTCGTTCAGCCATATTATTTTGCTACTAATTGGTCTAATATCCCGAAGAGATATTCAGTATTGTGCCTGCTATTCTCATAAGGTCCTTGGGATGCTTCTATCGCAGGCTTCACGGCCGCAACAAAATCTTCTCGTCTATCGATAGCCAGTAAATGCTGTTCTAATTTTGTAACATTGGGATATTGTCTTCTTAAGTCTTCGTAGAAAGCAGCTTTTTGGTAGGCACCTTCTTCATCAGTTAAATCAAGGCTTCTAACTCCTTGAGATGTTGAATAAAATAAATAGGATTCTGGTGCGTCTGCAAAAGTAATAACAGCTATAAGATGCCCTTCGTTCGCACTCTCGATTCGCCTACTAAACAATTGTTCAGCAACCTGAAGGTCCGTTAATTTCCTGCCCATTACTTCCCAGGTTAGACTTTGAACTTCGGTCATATGATGAACTCGAACTGTTTCTTGGGTCATAGCTGCGAATTTAAGCAAAAATATGTCCAAAAGTCAAACTATAAGTCTCAATGTTATTATTTGCTTAAAGAGATTATATCAATTTCTGTACCTTTTCTGTATCAGTCTTTGTTTTAATGGAGACACTCTAGGCATGCACGTCATAATAATGATTATATAGATACTATAAAGAGACATACGTGATGTATTTCGAGCTATTAAAGGTAAAGTAATGCTTAAATCTGTTTAAGTCTTTTGTTATTTGGCCCCTTGCCTTCTGAACTCTTGCTTCTTAATATGTTTGTCATGACGGATGATGATATTAAGAAAATTAAGAACGTAGTCAAAGAGGAAATTCAGAGTGCTTTGGAGCCTGTAAATAACAAACTGGATAGGGCCGACGGTCGACTGGAAAAGATAGAAGATAAACTTGATAATCACACGGCCGCACTTATGAAAATTGAGGACACATTGGAAGGTTATGCTGATATGTACAAAGTTAACCAGGAAAAGAACGAAGAACTTGAGACAAGAGTTGAAGTGATAGAAGATAAACTGTCGATCCCAAGTAAAAATTAAGCCCCTTTAAATTTTTGAATACTATCTAATTTGCCTCAAAAAAGTGGGCCGCTTTTGGCCCGCTTCGCAGCGAGGCGAGCGAGCCTCGCTTTTTTAGCGTATTTGACGTAAAAAAGTGGGAATGTCGAATTCGTCTTCGTCGATAATGTTAGCATCTTTGTCTTCAGCTGTTCCGGCTTCCTTGTTTTCACCATCCGGCAGTTGAATTACCGGTGCGACTGTAACAAACCTTCTTCTTGATTCGTCAAATCCTGTTGCGACAACCGTAACTTTGACCTGGTCGATTAGTTTTTCGTCGATTGCGGCTCCGAAAATGATTTGGGCGTCCGGATCGGCAGAGGAGGTTATAACTTTTGCGGCTTCGTCGACTTCGTTCATGGTCATATCGGTACCACCCGTAATGTTAAAGAGGACTCCCCTGGCGCCATCTATTGACGCATCTAGCAGAGGTGAAGTAATTGCTGCCCTTGCAGCAACCGATGCCCTGTTTTCGCCGCTGGCAATTCCGACACCCATAAGGGTTGAGCCGGCGTTGGTCATGATCGCTTTTACGTCGGCAAAATCGACATTAATAAGGCCCGGCATTACTATTATGTCCGAAATTCCCTGAACTCCCTGCGAAAGCACCGAATCTGCAAGTTTAAATGCTTCCAAGAGTGAAACGTTCGCATCAACAACCTCGAGGAGTTTCTGGTTGGGAATTACTATCATTGTGTCGACTTTTTCGCGAAGGTCTTCAATCCCCTCTTCTGCGACAACCATTCTGCGTGTCCCTTCAAACCCAAATGGTTTTGTGACAACCGCAACCGTTAAAATTCCCATTTTCCTTGCCAGGTCAGCAAGAACCGGCCCTGCGCCTGTCCCGGTACCACCACCTGCACCATAGGTTATAAAAACCATATCTGCTCCGGTAATTACTTCCTTGACTCTTTCCAGGGATTCTTCCGCTGCTTTTTTACCGATTTCAGGATCGGCACCTGCTCCAAGACCTTTTGTCAGGCCGTCACCTACCTGCACTTTTGTCTGGGCCTGGGATGCCAGTAAATGTTGCTGGTCGGTATTTACGGCAACAAAATCGACGCCCTGGATCTGGGCATTTGCGATCATGGAGTTTAAAGCGTTGCAGCCGCCGCCGCCGACACCAAGGACTTTTATTTTGGCGAACCTATTAACGTCGGGCTTTATCAGCATTTGCTTTTGGAGTAATGTTTTTTTGTCAAAACTGCGAGTCAATTTAACATAGAGGGAATTCTATTGCAAGTGAGATTTGTGAAAATTATGGGAGGATATTTTTAATCCAGCTTATTCCCTTGGTGACAATGTTTTTAACTTCAATTCTGCCAACCAGCGGAAGTCTCACATCTTCCGTCTGATAACTGGAGCCATAAATAACAAGGCCTAAACTTGATGCGTAAGCAGGTGACGAAATTTCATCTACAAGGCCGGTTGCCCCCTGCGGCATGCCTATCCGGACCGGCATCCCGAGTTCCTGCTTTGCAAGATCAACCATTCCGATAGTTTCCGATCCGCCGCCGGTTAGTACAACCCCGGAGGGAGTAAGGCCGCCAAATCCGGACTTTTGAATTTCAAGTTTAACCATATTTAATATTTCACGGAGTCTTGGCTTAATAATTCCATCCGTTAGGGTCTTTTTAGAAACATTGGAAAGATCTTCTTCTATCCCGAGGGTAGATACATCCAGTTTGTCGGATTCTTTTTTGTCCCGTACTTCTCCTTCTTCGTTTGATTCCACTGCAAGCTTTGGTGGCTTGGATAGGGCAAGTTTAATTTTTTCAGCAGAATCCAGGGAAATTCTAAGACCAATTGCTAAATCGTTGGTCACATTTCGTGCACCTATTGGCAAGACAGCGCTATGGGCGGGTGCTCCGTCTACAAAAATGCATATGTCGGTAGTCCCCCCTCCAAAATCGACTAGGATTACCCCAAGCTCCCGCTCCGTGTCCGTTAAAACGGAATAGGACGCGCTCAGTCCAGAAAAAACAAGTCCAACGACATCTACACCGACCTGGCTTATGCATTTGGCGATATTTCGAAGTGAAGTGGCAGCCCCGGTTACAATGTGCGTATCAACCTCCATCCGGACACCATTCATCCCTACAGGGTCTTTAATGCCGCTTTGAGAATCGACAATAAAGTACCTTGGAATAACATGGAGGATTTCCTTTGACGTAGGGAGGGATATTGCGCGGGCAGCCTCTATTACCCGCATTACGTCTTCGTCGGTTATTTCCCCGCTTGGACCCGAAACAGCAACGACACCCTTAGAATTTTGTGATTCCACGTGGGTACCATCGACGGAAACAAAAGCATTACCGACGGAAACACCCGCCATTCTTTCTGCCCCTTCCAATGATTTAGTGATGGAAGCAACAGATTCGTCAATATCAACAACCTGGCCTTTTCTCAAACCCCTGGAGGGGACTGACGAAACACCAATAACATTGACCCCTTCGGAATCTTTTATTGTGGCAATAATTGTCGTGATTTTTGAAGACCCGACATCTAGACCGGATACAATTTTATCTTTAGACATAAGAGTATTTTGGGAAATTTAACATTACTTAAAAAGCACGACAGGTTGAATAAAACGTAAGTCGATCTTGGCTATTTTTGATGCATCTATTTTAGTCTTGGCCAGGACTTGCTGTAAAGAGTCTACCTGTGTTTTGGGGTCCTGGCTTTTGGAAAATAGGACGATAAGCCCGTTTGCGTCATAAAACGCGATGTCCCCGTCAACAAGCCTGATACTTTGGGCATTAAAATCCGATTTTGTTAATAAACCAGAAATTTTCAGGGTTTGCAGGATTTCAGGATCGGAGATCGTCTGGCCGGGAGAAGCAGATAATAATGACCCGGAATAAATCGTTGGTAAATTTGGATTAGTCTGGCCGGTTATAAGACCATTCTCTGTCAATGCAAGGCTTCCGTTTTCGATTTTGGCGACCTCTTTTTGGGTCTCAATCTCGATTATAAGTTTGCCCGGTATAATTTTCTTAATTTTGACATCTTTTATACACGACGATTCTTTTCTAAGTTTCTCGGCGGTTGTTGCACTATCAAGCAAAAGTAAATTCCTACCTTTTAATCCGTCATCAATTATGTCCCCTCTGACACAACCGACTGTTTGGCTAATTTCAACTTGATTTATCCTGAGAGTAAAAAAGACAACCAGAATGAGAATGAGGGTAAGCGGAAGTAATAATAATTTCTTCATCCTAAGAGTTAGTATATCTTAGGATGTAATCTTTTAATTTCTTGTTTGCATCTTTTGGTAAAGTTTTTTCAAATTCTTCCGCATTTCGGGCAAATTCATTATAATTTTTCAATATTGTTTCGACTGAGCTTTTTACCTTATTATCCGTTGCTTCGGCCTGCGGGATGACGATACCAAACCCTGCTTCTTCGCAGATTTTGGCGTTTTCCTGTTGTTCACCGTATCCAGATATTGCAAGAGGGATTAGAATTGACGGTTTTTTAGCAAGGATAAGTTCCCAAACGGTGTTTGCACCAGACCTTGTTACAACTAATTTTGACTCATTTAAACATACTGCATAGTCTGCAGCCTGCAGATATTGCACCTGGAAGTAGTTGGCTTCTTTAATATTTTTGGCAATAAAATGGTCGTTTCCGTAATTTGCGAGCCCGATTTGGTGTACAACCCGGTGTTCTGTAAAGAAATTAATATTTCTAAAAATTAAATTATTTAAAAAGTGAGATCCCTGATTACCGCCGGTAATAAAGATTAAGTCTTCACGCCCTTTTTTTAAAAATTCTGTAAGTTGTTTTTTGATACGATAACTCTTCTTATAAAAAGGACCCCTGACCAGATTTCCGATTACTTCCAGTTTTGCTTGGTTTTTGAAATATTTTCTGGATTGCTCCCAGGTTAAAAAAAGCTTCTTTGAAAAAAGATAATTAATTCTTGTAGCAAGACCCGGCACCGATGCCTGTTCGTGGGAAATTATATCAATTCCAAGAAGCGCTCCAATAAGAACTACTGGGGTAGAAACATAACTTCCAAATGACACAATAATATCCGGTTTTTCCTGAATAAGAACAATGAACGACTGGATTAACCCGACAGGTATTTTTAGAAGTGAAGGTATAGTGTGCCTTGTGAATTTTCTCTGAAGCCTCCCGGTTGTGATGTTACGAAAATGAATATTTTTATCTTTGGCTATTTTTACTTCTGCCGAAATTGTGCGCTGTCCTTCCGTTGAATATTTTCGCCCCACAAAAACTATCTTGATATTTTTTTCTTTTTCCAGCTCTTCAACCAAGGAAAAAGCAGGTGAAAGATGGCCTCCAATTATGAGAACTTTCATTTTGAATTTAGCTTAATATTCACCAGAATCCCAATTGCGGCCATGGTGATTAAAAGTGAAGAGCCACCATATGAAATGAAGGGCAGTGGAATGCCGGTTAAGGGTACTAACGCTACAACGGATGCAAAATTGAATAGGCTCTGTATAGCAAGGAGTGCAACAATGCCCATAGCAAGAGTCTTCCCTTCAAAATCTTTGGCCTCTTTTGCAATAACAATACCCCTGTATATTAAGAATAAGAAAAGAGAAAGTAAAAAAACGGCTCCAAGGAAACCTAGTTCCTCGATTACTATTGCCAGTATCGCGTCCGAATGGACTTCGGGAATGAACGCGAACTTACTTCTTGCCGCACCAATACCGACACCAAGAAAGCCACCGGAAGAAATGGCCGTCAATATCTGGTTAATTTGATAGGATGCTCCCTGCGGGTCGTGGGACGGATCCAAGAAAGATTTTAACCTTGTTAACCTGTAAGGTTCCGCAATAATTGCTGCAAGCGCGCCTGCAACAACAATAGGCAATGATAAGAAAAAATGCCAAAGAGGTGCTCCACCGATAAAATAAATCGAAAGCGAGACAGCCAAAAAGATCAGGGCAGTCCCCAGGTCCGGCTGTAATACAACAAGAGCAGTAGCTACAAACACGGGAAATATGTAAACAATGGCCGCATCAAATATTCTAATTTTAAAATTTTTTAATTTTGACATTATGTATGTCGCATAAAAAATTATGGACAGTTTCGCAAGCTCCGATGGTTGGAAAGTAAAGCCGGAAATATTAATCCATCGGCGCGCTCCGTAAACTTCTGTACCGACGTGAGGAACTAAAACGGCTATTAACGAAACTACCGAGAACAATAAAATAAAAGGGCTCAATTTTAAAATTTTATGATAGTTAAATAAACTGAAAAAACCCATGACTCCTATTCCAAGGGAGGCCCAAATGAGCTGGTTCCTGAAATAATATAATTTGTCACCGAAGTCGCGAAGGGCTGCAATGGGTGATGCGTCATAAATAGTAAGAAGTCCAAACAATACAAGAGAGAATGTTGTTGCAACCAGAAGTAAATCAAATTTGCTTTTATTTCTTGGCTGAACCTCGACTTTTTGCATTTTTAAGCGTCGTGACCTCCATGATAAACTGATTTCCGCGATCTTCATAGTTTTTAAACATGTCAAAAGATGCACAAGCCGGCGAGAGAATTATTATTTCACCTGATGTTGAATATTGAAAAGATTTTGTAACAATTTCTCTCATTGATTTTGCTTTTTCGATATACCTTCCACTAAATCCACCGGCATTTTCAATTGCAGCTTTAATTTTCGGTCCTTCCTGACCGACTAGAACTATTGCTTTTATTGTCCCATCCCGGCATATATTTTCCGCAAGAGTATTAAAGGAAGAATTCTTACCCGAACCACCCAGAATCAATATTTTCGGCACCTTAAAAGCTTCAATTGCCGCCATCGCTGTTTCAGGAGTAGTCGAAATTGAATCGTTGACAAAAGTCACTCCTTCTATTTCATCTACGATTTGCAGTCTATGTTTAAGCCCCTTGAAGGATTTTATTACTTTTTGGATTGTTTCATTTTCAACGTTCAAGATTTGGGCGACTGCCGTTGCTGCCATAACGTTCTGAATGTTGTGTCTACCGGGCAGAATAATGTCTTTGATGTCCAACAGCAGAGTTTTGTCGCCAATTTTAGAAACTATTTTATCTCCTTTTAAGGAGATCCCATTTACCTCATCTTTCATTGAGAAAAAATAGATTTTTGCATCGGTTTTTTTGGAAAAAGCCATAGAATTTTCATAATCTCTATTTATTACGGCAAAATCTTCCGGTTTTTGGTATTTAACAATGGTTTCCTTGGCCCTTTGATATTCATCCGAGTCTTTGTGCCAATCCAGGTGATCCGATGTGACCATCAAAACAACTGTAATATGAGGGCTTTTCCCCAAGTCCATCAGCTGAAAACTGGAAAGTTCCAATACGACGTCTGATTTATCCGTAAGTTCTTTTAAAATATCCAAAGGAGGAACACCAATATTCCCCGCAAGGTAAACCTCATGGCCTGCTTTTTTTAGAATTTCGTAGATAAGGGTTGACGTTGTTCCTTTCCCTTTCGTGCCAGTTACGCCTATGGTATTTCCATTGAATTCATCGAAAAATATTTTTACCTGCGATGTAATTTTTGCCCCGTTTTTGGAGAGCTTTGTAATGATTGGATTATCCAATCTAATACCAGGTGACCTGACAACAAGGTCAAAGTTGACATCGGGAATCTTACTTCCAAAGTAGCAGCCTTCGACATTGACTTGTAATGATTGCGGCAAATCTTTTGATATTTCCGGTTCTTCTTTTTGATCAATTAACCAAACTTTATTGTCCATTCCAAAGTAATGTGCAGAACTTAAACCTTCCTTGCCTAGCCCGACAATAGCAATTTTTTTACCGGTAATCATAAAACGTACATCTACTTTAAAAGAAGGAAAGCCAAAGACCAAGAATTGCAAAAATACTTTGCGCAAGCCAGAACCTGAGGACAATTTTTGGCTCTTCCCAACCGATTTGCTGGAAATATATATGAATTGGGGCAACAGGAAAAAACTTTTTCTTACGGAATTTTTTAGAAAGAATTTGAACCAGTGATGATGCAACTTCTACAACGAAAACTCCTCCAATCACGGCAAGCGCAATTGGTTTTCCTAAAATTAGTCCTATTACTGCGAGAGTCGCGCCGAACGAGAGCGCGCCGACATCTCCAAGCCATATTCTTGCAGGCCAGATGTTGAAGTAAAGGAAGGCAATTATCGCACCAATCCAGATTCCTAAAAATGTTGAGAGGGTAGTGTCCAGGATGGATTTTGAAATCACCAAGAAGGCTATTAAGCAAATCAAGAGTAAGCCGGCTGCAAGGCCATCCAGTCCATCCGAAATATTTACCGCATTAGCAAATGAAACAATCGTAAACGCTGAAAAGGGAATATACCAAAGACCGAGTTGGAAAAAATCAAGAAACCTGATGTTTATAAAATCCAAGCCCAACTGGTAATAAATCATAACCGAAACCAGAATCGCCAGTAACCACTGTAAAATAA
Source organism: Candidatus Curtissbacteria bacterium (assembly GCA_016198325.1). Classification (GTDB taxonomy): domain Bacteria; phylum Patescibacteriota; class Microgenomatia; order Curtissbacterales; family GWA2-41-24; genus JACQIV01. The sequence continues at coordinate 19,552 of JACQIV010000011.1, read as the reverse complement.
ACTTGTACCTGAATCTTAGCCCCCAGAATTTGCTTTTATTGAAACCGAAGGTTTTTCTGGCATCGTCATAAAGACCCAGCAAGCCGAAGGAGAGGAACGTGAACAGCAAAATTTGTACTTCTTTTTGAAAAGGGTACAGGGACGTTCTTTCTATTCCCAAGATTGGTGAAAGGTTAGTAACAGCAAGAAATATTACCGAAACAACAAAAATAATGAGTGCACCACCCCCGAGTGGTGTACCTTTTTTGTGGTCGTGCAGTTTGTCGAAGATCGGAGTTCTTTCTTCAAAGATGTCCCGAGTTTTTTGCTTTTGTCTTTGGAACTTAATTTGATAAAGTAGATTTATGTATGGGACTAACAGGATGCTGATAACAAAAAAAGAGAAGAGCATTAACCCCAATATCTGTACCATGAATTTTAATTATAACTTAACGCCTGGCGAAAATCAGTTTAATGTTCCGCAATGGTGGCAGGTTAATTTCGTATCTTTCCCAAGCAACCCGTTAACAATTCTTTCAAGATGCGCATGCCTTGAGCCCTTAACCAGGGTAACGGTATTTTTACTCATAAGTTTTTTAATCTTCGGTAATGCATTTTTAGTTTCCGAAAAAGAATATATCTTGCCTAAGAACCCGTACTTTCCTGCGCCTGCTGCAATAATTCTGGCCGTATCCCCAATAGTGATTAAATAATTAATTTTTGTTTTGGCGATTTTTTCCCCTATTTCCCGATGAAAGAAATCACTAGATTCTCCCAAGTCTTTCATTTCGCCAATTACCAGAATTTTTTTCTTATTTTTAGCAAGTGAAATCAACGTATTGATAGATTCTTGAGTAGCTTTGGGTGATGCATTATATGTGTCGTCAATGACTTTTACACTTTTGGATTCGACAGGTGTTAGTCTATGTTCGGGAGCTTTAACCTGGGAAAGACCTCTGGCAATTTGTTTTAAGGTTAAGCCGCAGAATATTCCGACTGATGCCGCAGCATAAGCTGACAGCAATTGATGCTCACCAATCAATTTCCAATGGACTGTCGCTTTCTGCCCTAGGTGGTGAAGACGAAAACTTGAACCTTTAATGGTTTGGGTAAAATGCGATATCTTTACACTATTTTTCGCTGTTTTCCCAAACCAGATTATTTTTGCTTTTGTCTCCTTTGCCATTTTGTGACAATAAGGGTCACCGGCATTCAGAAAAGCTACACCTTCTTTTGGCAAATTCTTTATGAGTTTCGACTTTTCTGCAAACACGCCTTCGACATTTTTAAAATATTTGAGGTGAGTTGGCGCAATACTTGTTACAATGGCGATCTTTGGAATGGCGATTGAGAGATAGTGATCCATGTCGCCCGGTTTTTCTACACCGTACTCCAGTATTATTTTTTGATCCCATGGCTTTGCTTTTAGGATTGTCTGTGGAATGCGAAAAGTCGGATCGAGATTTTCGTCGCCAACTACTGTCCTGAATTTCTGGGAAAGTACGGAAAAAACCGCTTGTTGAGTGAGGGTTTTGCCTACACTGCCCGTTATTCCGATTATTTCCGTGCTTTTCAGGATTTTGAGATAGTTTTTGGCAAGATACGCCTTTGAAAGGTGTATAGGTTTTTTAAGCGGACTTATTTCCCCATATACGCCAAGATTCTTGATCACATGTGGAATTATACTTAAAAAAGTCTATTCAAATCAAACTATGGGACTATTTCCCGCCTGATTGAAGCCGGGTTTAGGTGAACGAGTAATTCGTGAGGAATTGTGCCTACGTTTGCTGCGACATTTTCCAGTGAATTAACATCTGCAATTTTGTCCGAATATACTACTACCTTGTTACCAAGTCGCACGTCAACATCTGTGACGTCAATTGTCGTAATATTCATGCTAACTTTTCCGACAACTCTGCAGAATTTATTCCCAACTTTTATGAAACCTTTATTTGTAAGTCTTCGTTCAACACCATCGTTATAACCTATTGGTAATACTGCAATTTTCATATCACTATTTGCCCTGTAAGCCATATCGTATCCGATATATTCACCTTTTTTTATTCTTTTTAATTGAACTATTTGGGAAGTTAATTTTAAGACGGGTTTTAATTTTGAGAATTTGCCGGTCCTGTAAAGTCCAAAAAGCGATATTCCGACTCTTGCCATGTTAGTAATTTTCGAAATTGAATTTACATTATTTAACAAACCACCGGATGCAGCTAAATGCCTCCACTCTGGTTCAATATGATGCTGTCTTAAGATTTTTAACGCTTCTTTGAAATTTTTAGTTTGATAATCTGTATAAGGCTTCGAAACTTTTGGTGAAGAAAAGTGTGACATAAGTCCGACAATCTCTATATTTTTTAGTTTTTTGATTTTGGTAATGAGTTTACCTAATTCATTAAGGGGTACACCAAGCCTATTCATGCCTGTGTCTACCTTGACGTGGACCTTAGAGCCGGGCTGAAACTGATTAAGTATTTCTGCCTGTCGGAAGTCATAGATTGCGTAAGTAAAATTTAGCTTTTTTATTTTAAGGTTTGGAGGGTTAATGTATCCCATGATGAATATTGGTGTTTTTATTTCTCCTTTTGATAGTTCATATGCCTCATGCAAACTATCGACACAAAACATTGGGCAACCCAAGTTATCCAGTGTTTTTGCAATTTTAATCAGGCCGTGCCCATAGGCGTTACTTTTTAATACCGGGGCAATTGAAATCCGCTTATCGCAAGATGCGAGATATCGATAATTATTAACAAGGGCGGATTTGGAAACCTCTACTCGATTGAGCGGAACATATTCTTTGTTTTGTAATCTCCTAATTATTCGTATCATTGCTAAGCGAAAGGCTGATGATTTTATCAAGCAGCTGAGGGTAAGTAATTCCGGCAGCTTTTGCTGCTTTTGGAAAAAGGGAAACCGGTGTTAGTCCCGGAATTGTATTCACCTCGAGGGTGTAGATTTTAGATCCTTTAATAATCATGTCGGCTCTTCCAAAAACCCGACATCCGATTGAATCATATGCTTTAAGCGCTGCACTGCGAGCTTTATTGGCCATAGCTTTACTTATTCCTGCCGGACAAATTTCATCCGCCAGCAGCGGATTATATTTTGCCTGATAATCAAAAAATTCTCTTTTAGGTCGGATTTCAATAAGCGGCAGGGGAGTAGGCTTGTCATTTCCAATCATCAAAGAGATATTGAATTCTACAGACTTGCCGCCCATGAGAACTGCTACTCTTAACTTTTTACTCATGCCGCGAGTTTTTCCCAGGAGTACTTTGGGTTACCGAAGTGGCCATAGGCGGCTGTATCCTTGTAAATAGGACGCTTTAGGTTCAGGCCTTTGATAATTCCGTTTACGGAAAGGTCCAGCAAATTCCAGGCAAAATTTTCAATTTTTTCGACAGGGACGTTTTCCGTTCCAAATGTTTCCAGGGATTTTGAGATAGGATCCGGTCTTCCGATGACGTAAGCAAGCTGAATTTCACACCGTCTTGCCATTTTATTAGCAACAACGTTTTTTGCGATATATCGTGCGGCATACGCACCAGAGCGGTCTACTTTTGTCGGGTCTTTGCCGGAAAATGCGCCTCCTCCGATTCTGGCCATTCCACCATAACTGTCAACAATAATTTTTCTACCGGTCACTCCGGTGTCGGAAGCGGGGCCGCCTATTTCCCACCTACCAGTACCATTGTATACGGTGTCTTTAAAGGCGAGAGTAAAACCGAACTTTTTTAATGTTGGCCGGATGATAACTTCGTAAACATCTTTTGCAACCTGATCTTGCGTTTTTGAAGGATGATGAGGAACTGCCGTTACAACTTTCAATATTTTTGTTGGTTTACCATGAAAGTATTGGATCGTTACCTGCGATTTCCCGTCCGGTCTTAAATATTTAAGAGTTTTTTGACGTGCCAAATCTAAACTTTTTGTAATTTCATGTGAAATCATGATCGGCAACGGCATCAGGCTTGGGGTTTCGGTGCAGGCATAGCCGAACATCATACCCTGGTCACCTGCCCCACCGGTTTCAACGCCTTGGGCTATATCAGGAGCCTGTGAGTGAATTAGTACTTTTACTTTTACGGTTTTATAGTCGAAATTATAAATTTTTTGAGTATACCCAAGGCCACGCACAATACCTCTTGCAATTTTTTCGAAATCAACCTTTGTTCCTGTTGTCACCTCTCCCGCTAAAACTATATTGTTTGTTGTGACAAGTGTTTCGACGGCCACCCTGCTGTCTTTATCCTGTTTCAGGCATTCGTCCAGGATCGCATCCGAGATTTGGTCGCAAATTTTGTCCGGATGGCCGGCGCATACTGATTCCGATGTAAAAATCCGGTATGACATTAATCGTTTTTATTTAGGAAGCTTCTTTTATGTTTGCTCCAAGGACGGAAAGGCGCTCAATAATATTTTCGTAGCCTCTTTTAATTAGTTCCGCTTTGTCTATCCTGCTTTTACCTTTTGCAGCCAAAGCGGCAATGACGAGTGCTATGCCGGCCCTAATATCCGGTGTGTCCAGCCTTTGCCCTCTTAGTTTGGTCGGGCCGTAAACCAGAACTCGGTGCGGATCGGCAATCTCCACTTTTGCCCCCATCGAAAGCAGTTTATCTACAAAAAACATCCTGGATTCATACATCCAATCGTGTAGCAAGGTGACTCCTTCTGCCTGCGTGGCAAGAACAATCATAGGTGCCATAAGATCGGTTGGAAACCCCGGCCAGACATCCGTGACCACTTTGGGAACAGCCTTCAGATTCGCGCCACTAACTTCAAGTGTTTCCCCCTTGAGAGTTAAATTTACCCCAAATTTTTGCAGGGTTAAAATAATCATGTCAAGGTCATCTTTAATTACGGGGGACATTGAAAGCTTTCCTTTTGTCACGGCTCCAAGAATTGCAAATGTACCGACTTCTATATGGTCCGGACGGATTGAATACTTTGCACCGAATAATTTGTCGGAGCCAAAAATTTTTAGAACGTTTGTCCCAATCCCTGAAATGTTTGCACCCATTTTCCCAAGAAATAAACAAAGATCTATAACATGGGGTTCCGAAGCTGCTCTTTTTATAGTGGTCTCGCCTTTTGCCAAGCATGCTGCAATAACAGCATTTTCGGTTGCGGTAACAGACGCCTCCTGCAGGAATATTTCAGCGCCCTTAAGCGACGCAGCTTCCGTTTGAAATGTATCGTTTTCAAGCTTAGTTTTTGCGCCGAGTGCTTCCAAAACCTGCAAATGGGTGCCTATTGGCCTTCTTCCGATAATATCCCCTCCCGGGTAGCCCATGGACACTTTCCCGCATCTTGCAACCATTGCTCCAAGTAACATTATGGATGCCCTCAAGCTTTCCGTAAGATCGGTAGGGAAGTCGACCGGATTAACATTTTTTGCCGATATTTTGACGGTATCGTTTCCTACCCTCTCAACTTGAGCCCCTGCCATTTTTAACAATTTTGACATCACCTCAACATCGGAAATATTCGGCACGTTTTCTAAGACACATGTTTCTTCTGTGAGAAGACATGCCGCCATTATTGGGAGCACAGAATTTTTATTTCCGGCAATCGGTATATGACCGGATAATTTTTTGCCTCCTTCTATAAGAAATGCCGTCATATTTTATGCTTCATTTTTGAAATCGCCAATATAAAATATTTCTTCGGTTAAATCCAAACCAAAAGTGTTTTTTGCTTTAACTTTAATTAATTTTATCAGTTCCCGTACGTCTTGCGCTTTTGCGTTTGCAATGTTGAGGATATAGTTTGCGTGTTTGTCGGAAATTTGTGCTCCCCCAATCTTTTGCCCCTTCAGACCCAAAGCTTCAATTATGTAACCAGTCGAAGTGGTCAAGTTGGGTGTTGCGAGTCTTACCGCGTCCTGACTGTTTATATTTCTAAATATACATCCGGAGCAAGCGATTCCTACCGGTTGCTCCGTGTTCCTTCGTTTAACGTCTTCCATTGCCTTTTGCCAAAGCTTTCCTTTATCCTCCTGGGAATCCAATTTAAAAACCGCCTCTAGGACAATTTCCCCGGTTTCTTGAATTTTAGAATTATCGTATCCGAATTCGAAATAGTTCCGGTCGACATTTTTGATTTGCCCATTTTTAGGATCAAAAAGTGCAGCTGTTGAAAGGCAATTTCCTATAAATTCTTCTTTTTCTACTTCGTAGTGGGAATTTATTTTAATCCCTGCGCCTACAGTTCCCGGAACGGAGAGAAGAAATTCGAGTCCCGAAAGCCCCTGGTTAATTGTAAACCTCGCAAGCTGGTTCATGAGCGTCCCTGCGGTTGTCCAAACCAATGCGTGCTTAATACCCCTGCCGATTTTACCAATCGTTCCTTTTACTCCTACCAGTTTTATACCTTCTGAGCGGTTCTTTATAACAAGTCCGGCAAATCCTTTATCGGAAACCAGCACATTGGCACCGCTGCCGAATAAAATAAACGGAATTTTATTATTGCTTGCCGTTGTAAGCGCTAATTGAAGATCCTCCTGGGTTTTTGCTTCAAAAAAATATTTTGCAGGGCCACCGATTTTAAAATAAGTGTGTTTGGCAAGATTTTCATTTTCGTAGACCCTTAACTCGCCAAGGTCCTCTTTTAAGATGTCAAGGTTTTTATCCATTTATGAAGAATTAAGTATATCCCAAAACTTATAGGTACGTCCTGCACCCATCGAAAGGATAACCCCGAAGTTATGAAGCTCTTTTTTTAAAACTTTTGCCGCCCTTTCGAGACTACCAACGTATTTGGCCTTTGAGCCCACCTCTGAGGCTAGTTTCAGCGCCAACTGGCTATTATTATTTTGTTCTCGAGCAGCATAAATATCGGTGATATAAATCGAATCTACATTTGTTTTTTGGAGACTGGTAACAAAATCATCAAAGAAAAATTTAATCCTGGAGTGTGTATGCGGCTCAAGAACCAAAGCAACTTTTTGGTTTTTGTATTTTTCTTTTAGCGCATTGGCTGTAGTCTTTATTGTATAAGGTTGGACGGCATAGTCATCGTAAATTCTGACGCCCTCGACTTCGCCTTTAAATTCGAGTCGCCTGAATAATCCCTTGAAATTTTTTATGGATTTTTTTGCAACTTTTGTGTCTATTCCAAATAACTTTGCAACCGTAAGCGCAGCTTTTGCGTTTTCTTTTCTAAAATTGCCAATTAAGGAAATATCTACTTCTTCAAAGTCGGTGATGTTATTAACATTGATATTTTTGAAGGTAAATTTTTCTTTTTGGGAACTTTCGATAATTAAATTTCCACCCGGTTTAATGTTATTTATAAACTGCTGGTAAGAATCGACAAGCTCACTTTCCGATTTGAAAAAATCCGGATGGTCCCAACCAAGATTAAGAACTACGGCCAGATCGCTTTGGTAGTTTAAGAAATTGTTATTATATTCGTCTGCTTCACAGATATAATATATAGATTTTCCGACCCTGTAATTTTTGCCCCAGGAAATAACGGTAGCCCCAATTTCACAGGTAGGGTCGAAGCTGGCATCAATTAGGATTTGGGCAATCATCGCCGTGGTAGTTGATTTACCATACGCGCCTGCTACGCTTATTACATATTTATCCTTTTGGAGCTCCTTTCCCTGGAATTCCTGCCAGGTTTCTTGCGGAATTTTTAATTTTTGAGCCTCGTGGATTTCCGGATTATCCGGGTCAAGCTTTAAGACGGAAGGAGAAATTACGAGCTTACTAATTCCTTTTACGTGGGCTTTAGAATGTCCTCTTGTAACTTTAATATGGGAAAGGTTCGCGGAATATGCAGAATCCGGATCAATGTCACAACCATCCACAGTATAACCATAATCTTTGGCTATGGCGGCTACTGCTGCCGCACCCGAGCCTGCAATCCCCATAAAATGAATCCTCGCAAGTTTTCTTCTTGCCTCTTCGAGTTCCCCGGGTGTATTAATTCCATGCCACTCGTTGGAATCTTTTAATTTATAGGTTTGCACTCCGACTTTGTTTTTTAGAGCGAGTCCAATCAAGTCCGTAAGGTAAAGTTCACCTGTAATTTTGGAAGGTCTGATTTTCTTTGCGTTATTGCGAATCCAGTTTTTTTCAAAGAAATAAATTCCGTTATTTACCTCTTTTATTTCCTTCTGAAAATTTGTTGCATCTTTCTCTTCTATAATTCCGGCAAGTTGACCATTATTTCTGACAATTCGTCCCAGCCCCGAAGGATCTTCCTTTTCGAGTGTGACAAAAGTGATATTTGCTTTTGAACTTAGATGAAGGTTGAAAACTTTGTTAATAGTAGTTGATTTATAAAAGGCTGTATCGTCTCCGTAGAAAATTCCAACCTCACTAGTATCTTTGTTGACCTTTTTAAGGCCACAGACAGCAGCGTCCAGGGTACCTTTTGCTTCTTTTTGAATCGCAATCTCCGCTCCCGGCAATAGCTTTTGGATATTTTTGGCATTTTTTGGGTTGGCAACAATAATAATTTGTTTTGGATAAAGATTTTCTATGTTTTGATATGTTTTTTTGATTAAAGGTTGGTCCCCCAATCTAGTAAGGACTTTAGATATTTTGGACTCCATCCTCTTACCCAACCCGCCGGCAAGAATGATCGCGGAAAAATCAGCCATCGGAAACTTTCATTTTTTCTTTCAACGATTTTTTAACAGCTTCAAATTCATCCCAGGGATATTCCTTTTTCCCGTATGCCATGCTTTTTTCATGACTTTTACCAAAACAGGCGACCGTGTCTCCCTTTTTTGCCAACTTAACGGCATAATTAATGGCCTCTCCCCTGTCCTCAACTATAAAATAATCTTTATTTTCAATTTTTCCAAGTTTCTTGAACCCCTGTGCAATTTCCGCAATTATTTTTGAAACTTTCTCTGTTCTGGGATCCTCGGCCGTTAGTACAGAAATGTCGGCAATGCTTGCCGCGATTTCCCCCATTTGCATTCTTTTTGCCCTATCCCTTAAGCCCGCCGACCCAAAAACGGCAATCAGGTGTCCATTGCCTTTTCCATTTTTTAGTGCCGACAATGCCTGCTTTAGACCGTTTGGTGTGTGGGCAAAATCCACAATTGCCCGAAAGTTTTGGCCCGCGCTCACCTCTTCCATACGCCCTTTGACTCCAACGAAGGAATTAAGTGATTTAATTATTTGCCTTTTTCCGATCCCGAGGGATTGGGCGGCGGCAGAAGCAGCTAGTGCGTTATACATATTAAATTCTCCGGGAACTTTTAACTTTAACTTGTAATTTACCTGCGTTACGTCAGCGGATCCTTTAAGTGAGTAAGTCACAATTTTGTCTTTTGACACCTTTTTTAGAACCTCGAAGGAAGAATCGTCTTTGTTTAATACACTAACTTTTGATTTTTTGAACAGTTTTGCTTTTGCGCCTGCATAGTTATGCCAGGATTTATGGTAATCCAGATGTTCGTGGGTTATGTTTGTAATTATTCCAACAGCAAAATCAATATTGGCAACGATGTTCTGGTCCAGCCGGTGAGAAGTGGTTTCTAAAATAAAGTATTTACTTCTGCTATTTACAGCTTTTCTTAAAAACCTTTGGACCTGCCACGGGCTGGGCGTAGTAACATGAAAGCCTGTTTCAAAAGTCTGGGTGCCGATTTGTGCGTTGACCGAGGTAATTATTGATACTTGTGCCCTATTGTCTTTAAGAATTTTATAGAGCATTGAGGCAGTTGTGGTTTTACCGTCGGTTCCGGTTATTCCAATTACATCCAATTTTTGTGAGGGAAATCCGTAATAAATTGAGGCAAGGCAAGATTTCGTCAGGTGATAGTAGTTCTTAATTTTTTGCCACATGAGTATGTACAATTATACTTTGTGGATTTACCTACGGGCTAGCTCAGCATCCACAAGCCTGGAAGCTTCCTGGTCGAGTTCTCTATCAATGTCGGCATTGATAGCATGAATCCTGGGATCGTTTATAGCAAGATTCATTTTTTTCCAGGCTTTTAATAGGTCCCTTCCGGCTGCTGCACTATCAAAGGCACGGTCTATAAACAGTTCTTTTGAGAAAATCATTATTACTGAACCATTAGTTCCAGTACTTCTATATGCAATATCAGCATATTTTTGGTCAATGGAACTTGGATCAAGATCAGAAATGTAGAAATATTTATCTAATTCCGTTAACTCGCCCTGAATTCTTGAGATATCCGCGATTGCTGTGTCGAATTTGGGATTTCTCTGGAAAGCGATCCAGTGAAGGGCGTGTGTTATATTTTCGCTTGCAACTCCTATTTCATAATTTCTACTATCCAAAGTTTGGGCTGGTGGATTTTCGGGTGTCTCAACGGCTTCTTGCGAGTCACCAATCTTTATTAAGCCGGCTCTGTTTGCCAGAAAAGCTAATCCAAAGCTAATCAAAGCTCCTCTTATTATTAATTTGTGCATTCTGTTTTCCGGGGTTGCCATAATAAATCTACCTCATGCTCAAATCTGTGGTATCTTTTTATTCGCTGCATTAACTTGCTCTTCATGGTCAGTACCGGAAATTGTTTTTCTCATAATAAAACCGCCCAAAATTGACGGCATGGGTGCGTATTCTATCACTTTTGAGGGGAAAGGCAAGTTAGCGTTGACCAAACCAGTGGATTTGGTCACCAACAAGGTCGTAAGCTTGGACATTAATATTTTGTATCCCCGTTGAAAGAAGCTTGGCGTCTTCGATTTTAGATAGCGGTACTACAAGCTTAAATTCATGGCCCAGTGATGCTAACCTTCTCCACTGGTCTGCTTTTTCTTTTTTTATGGTAGATTCTGTTTCTATTTTTTCGATTATCATTTCACCGGTTTTAGTCCTAACAATAACGTCAGGGTACTCACCCTGAATATCATGTTTTTTGTCCCCTTCTTTGTTTGTGAGGATATTTTCAGGCGTCGTTATTTTCTGATAACTTGCGGCACTTTCCGTGATTACTTTGTCGCGGACACTCTTTTCGTCCATATTTTTATTATAAACTTTCGAAACAATTTATTTTTCTGGCGGAATCCCCCAAATATTAAAAATTTCTTTGGCGATTTCGAAAAAAGTGGGAGCTGCCGTTTCCGCTCCAAAAGGAGAGGAAGACGGTTCGGTAAAACGTACCATCATTACGAATCTGGGGTTGTTGGCCGGCGCAAAACCAACGAACGAGGCAATCGTTTTGTCAGGATCATAGCGCCCGGCAACAGGAATCTGGGCAGTCCCGGTTTTTCCTGCAATCCGGTACCCTTTAGGCGCAAAAACCTTAGCTTCCCCTTTTTCAACAGCATTCACCATCATTTCCGTAATTTGAGTAGCGGTCTTTGGTGAAATAATTTGTTTTTCTTCTTTAGGTCTTAATAATTTTTCCCCATTTTCATCTTTGATTTTAAGTGTAACCCTCGGACTTATTAGTTTACCTTCGTTTGCTATGGCGGAAATAGCCTGAACTATTTGAATTGGAGTAACAGCTATTCCCTGCCCAAATGATGCCGTAGCCAGGTCAATATCTCTCCATTCGGCTTTCTGTTTAAGAACTCCTGAAGCTTCTTCCTGCAAATCAATTCCGCTTACTTTTCCGAAGCCGAATTTTGTAATATAGGCTAAAAATTTATCGACACCCAGTTTTTCGGAAACAAATGTCATGCCTACATTATCCGAATGCTGGATCACTTCTGTCATAGTCGAATTTGGAAAATATTTTTTATTCCAGGTAGAAATATCATAATTTGCTATTTTTTTAGGCCCATCACAATATGTGCATTGTGTTTGTGGTTCAACAAAGCCAAGATCCAGCGCGGACGCCATTACAATTGGCTTGAAAATAGACCCGGGTTCAAAAGTGTCCGCAACTACCGGGTTCTTGTAAACTTTTTCTTCAAATTCCTGCCTTAGAGCCGGATTGTAGGTTGGGTAGGTTGCCATAGCTAAAATTTGCCCGGTTTTCGGGTCCTCGATAATGACACTGCCGTCTTTGGCACCGTATTTGTCTACAGCTTTTGTTAAAGATTTCTCAACAATGTACTGGATTGACCTATCAATAGAAAGATAAAGCTCTCCCCCTTTTTTGGGTTCGATTCTTTTATATGCACCCACCAGTATGGGCAAACCGAGAGGGTCTTTTTCTCCTCCTAATGAACCGGGTTTTCCTTTTAGGGTTAAATCCCAAAAACCCTCAAGGCCAAAGTACCCTGTATCCCTTCCGAATTTATCAAAACCGACAAATCCTAAGACTTGCGCTGCCATTGAGGCCTCCGGATATAAGCGTTTTTCGTCTCTTTCAAAGCCAAAGCCTTTGATTTTTTGCTCTTCAATTTTTTCTTTCGTTTCTTTTGGAATTTTTCGGGCCAGTTGTACCCAAAGGAGGGACTTATTCCCGAGCTTACTTTCCAGTTCTTCCTCTTTTTCTTTAATTTCTTCTTCTTTTGTCTTTAAATCGGCATCTGTCAGGGATGCGCCCGGGGTGGAATATTTTTCGGATATAAGGTGTGAACCTATTGATTTTGCTATATCTTTCGGAGACCTATTTATTTCTGCCGGCTTAGCATAAAGTAGAAACGCTTCTTGGTTCGTGACTATCGGAAAATTATCTTTTGTGTAGATCTCTCCTCTTGACGCCGGAATTTCACTGTTAAGCTCAAACTCGTCAATATTTGAGGTTAATTTGGCAACAAACTGCCAATAAAAAAGCCGGGCGATAATTACCGCAGCAACCAGGAATACAACAATCTGAAAAACCCGGATTCTATCCACAAGTTTAGTTTATCAAAGCTAAGGGGTTATTATTTTCGGTTTTACAAAACCATATGCTTGCGCTTTGGCAGAAAGGGTAACGAGGGAAGAATTTTGGGCAATTTCCGCTTTTAGTGTTGTGTTCTGTGCTTCTAACAGTTGAATTTCGCTTTCGATTTGCGAGAGTCTTTCGCCTTCTGCGGCTAAATTATTTGCAAAGACCAATTGGGATGCAAATAAGACCATGATAATTGAACCGAAGATAACAACTATTTTCAGTCTAACTTGACCGACTAAATTACTGGAATTGTTTTTGACTTTGGTGTTTTTGTAATCGTTTGCTAACATATTGCTTTTTTTAAGCAACTTGTCAGCTACCCTAAGTTTTTATTTCCTTAACCTCAAAAGAACTATAATTTTTCTGCCGCGCGCAGTTTTGCGCTTCTTGATCTGGGATTTTGCATAATCTCGGACGGTTGTGGGCCGATCGGTTTTTTTGTCAAAACCCTTAAGTTTTGACTCGTCTTGAAAAACCGTTTGACTTCTCGATCTTCAAGAGAATGGTAGGAAATTGCCACCAATCGGCCCCCTTTCTTTAGAATTTTTGTAGTCTGCGGCATGCTTTCTTCTAAATTTAATATTTCCGAATTTACAACAATCCTTAGTGCCTGGAATGTTCTGGTTGCCGGATTCAATTTTTGTTTTTGATTCTTTTTGCGATACACCTCTTGAATTATTTCCGTGAGTTTGGTTGTTGTCTCTATTGGCTTTATTTGACGGGCGATGTTAATAGCGCGAGCAATTGACCTACTAAACTTTTCCTGACCATACGTCTGAATGATTTCATCAATCCTCCTTTCCTCAAAATTATTTATGATGTCAGAAGCTAAAATCGGGAGATCCCTGTCCATTCTCATGTCAAGTGCGCCTTCCTTTTGAAAACTAAAGCCCCTCTCCGCTTTATCCAGTTGATGGCTTGAAACTCCTAGGTCGAATAGAACCCCATCGGCCTGACCGAATCCCTTTTCTTTTGCAATTTCTTCTATCTGATTAAAATTTGCTTTCACAACTGTTAAAATTCCTTTCTTGATACTTGATACCTGATACTTTGATACGTGGTCAACTGCTTCCTGATCCCTATCAAGACCAAGTACCTTGGCTTCACGCTTTAAGATTTCTGTTGTATGTCCTCCGCCCCCTAAGGTTGCATCTATATATTTTTTACCGGGTGCAGGATCTAAAATTTCCAATACCGCATTTATTAATACGGGCGTGTGGTAGTTCATTTTGCATCACCCGTCAAACTCTTTTTATGCTTTTCCCATCCGATTCTGTCCCAAATCTCGAAATGATCCCCTGCACCTATAACGTACGCTTCCTTGATTTCTGCAAAGTCCAATAAAGGGCCAGGAACAACAAGCCTACCTTGAGCATCCAGTTCGATACGTTCTGCTCCCGAAAAGAGAAATCTGCGATTATTGCGTGCATCCCTGTCGGTAACAGGTTTTTGAAGTTCATTTGCCGAGTTGCTTTCCCAAGTTTGCACCTCATAACCGAAAATACATTTTTCGAAACCGAAAGATAAGATTGTTTCATTGCCTGCGAGTTCACTTCTGATTTTTTTTGGTAAAGCAATCCTTCGGGTTTTTAAGTCGAATGAAGGTCTATAGCTGCCCAGAAACATTTGTCCTCCGAAACTTTAATGGAGGAGGATTTTTCCCTCCCTTACAACCTGCTTAACTCCGGGCAGCAGTCGGGCGGAGAATTTATAACTTGGAAGGACCTCTAACTATTTTTCCGCCGACTCTTATGGAGCCTGATGGTGAATCACCATTTGTCACCATCTATATCCATTTTTCACCATTTAATGAAGAATTGTCAAGTAACTAAATTAGGCATAATCCGGGTATGAAGCTTTATGTTTGGGATTTTCGTGGGGTGTTGGAAAAAGGTAATGAAGGAGCTGTTCTTGAAATTTCCAGTAAGATACTTGGTGACTATGGATTTAAAGAACGATTTTAAGATCCGGGACTTAAGAGAGGTTTTGCGGGAAGTTTAGAATATCTTTTATTTTCAGATGCTTCGTCGGCTTAATAAAATCTACTTTTTTATATGCTGCATCGTACGGCCGCATGTCAAAAGGATAATTGTAGTCAAGACAACCGGTGCAGTGACTTTTGTGCATTTCGTCTGTTGACATGTCCAAGGATTTTGCGAGTCCTTCTAGCGACAGGTACCGGAGTGATGCAACACCAAGTTCTTTTTTGATTTGATTCTCCGACTTTGCAAAAAAGCGGCCATTTTCTTTTTGGACCGCACCAAGTTCGTTCCGGGAACCGATATTTACCCCCAGGAAACAGGGATTAAGGAATTTTGGTGCTAAGAACCGGCAGTGAATTTCGCGTACTCCGATATTTTTTAAGTGCTCAACCAGAATCTTGAATGTGTTTAGGCGGACGGCAGTGTCGTCGACCAGGTAAATGTTTTTTCCGATTATTGCCGGAGAAACAAAGAACTTCTTTTCAATATGTTTGGTCCTAAGATACGGGTCGTCTTCAATAAATGTTCTTCTTGCGTAGTCGTATCTTTCCTTGACTAAACCACGGAAGTATTTCAGTTTTGATGACTTTGGTAGCTTTCTCTTTATTGTCTCAAAAAAAGCAAAAGCCCCGGGTCTTGCAGTATCGGGAACTGCGACAACGTAGTCGATTTGTTTAATATCAAGATGTCTTTCTTTCTTTGGCCTGATGCTTGCAAGTTCCTCCAGCGCCAACTGTTCTCCGAGTTCTTCCCTGTTTTTCCCAATTACCCCGTCCCAAATTGAAGTTTCGTTGGAGAAATAAAGTTTTTCAAAAACACAGAAGCTTGGTTTTTGTGCGGTTGTATAGTCGGAAATCGTGACCCCGTTTTCGTCCGCGATTAAAAGATTTGCCCTTTTGAGCTTTTCGTGGTGGCGGATACTTATCCTGTCCAGGGCACAAGTCTCGGAAGCAACGAAAACGTGGCCGTTATCCTGAGTCCAAACTAACGGGCGGACACCCCATGGATCACGGAGTGCCATCAATTTATCGTCACCCGTTACCATAACAAGCGAATAAGCCCCTTTTACTTCCGCAAGGGCATTTGAGATTTTAAGTTTCCAGGTTGAACCCTGTGCCGTAGCAATAAGCCACGCCAGGATTTCCGAATCGGAATCGGATTCAGGTTTAATACCGAATTTTTTTAGTTTTGCCCTGTGTTTTGCGACATCAACAATACTTCCGTTATGCCCTAAGGCCAATTCCCATCCTTTGTAACGGACGTGAAAGGGTTGAGCGTCACAATTCTCGCGGCTGGCACCTTCTGTCGGGTACCTCAGGTGGGCAATAGCAATCTCCCCTCGAAGAGCGTGTTCGTCTACAACGTCGACCGACCTGAAAATTTCATTGAAAGCAAGGGCCCTTTTATAAATTTTGAGCATTTTACCGATCGGTTTTACAGCAACTCCCCCACCATTTTGGCCTCGGTGCTGGAGGGCTTTGCCCATTTCGACTACAACGTTTGTGACATTTAAACCGGGTGCGGCAAACGACCCTGCAAGCCCGCAGTATTCATGGGGTTTTTCCGGAAGATTAGTCTTAGACACTAGGTTTTTGGCAGGCTTACTAAATAAGTATGGGGCTGTATTTATTTAATGTCAACAGCTTTTGTGAGGTCGTCGACTTTGACTCTTTCCTGTTTTGCAGTATCGCGGTCGCGAATGGTGACCGTGTTCTCATCAAGAGTTTGAAAATCGACAGTTATGCAACTAGGCGTACCGATTTCGTCTTGTGAGTAATAACGCTTACCGATATTTCCCCTGTCGTCCCAGGCA
The DNA here is from genome assembly GCA_016198325.1 of Candidatus Curtissbacteria bacterium. Classification (GTDB taxonomy): domain Bacteria; phylum Patescibacteriota; class Microgenomatia; order Curtissbacterales; family GWA2-41-24; genus JACQIV01. The sequence continues at coordinate 3,000 of JACQIV010000011.1, read as the reverse complement.
GGATTCAGTTGAGGATTGAAGGTTGAAAGTTGAGAATATATTTCTTCCGCTTTTTTGACGAGTTCCGGCTTGTTTGCAAGGAGAGGAAAAACCGCTACTTTATGCGGGGCAAGTTTTGGGTGAAGTTTAAGAATTAATCTGTCTTTTTCTTCATGGTAGGCGTTTGCCAGAAAGAAAAGTACTGCACGGTCAACCCCGCCGGAAGTCTCTATTATGTATGGAAGGAACTTTTCCTGTTTCTGTTGATCGAAATAAGCCATATCCTGGCCGGATTCCTTTTGGTGCTGGGAGAGGTCCCAGTCCCCCCGGTTATGTATCCCTTCAAATTCCTTCCAGCCGAAAGGAGAATCGTATTCAATATCCCACGCATCGCGGGCATAGTGAGCCCTCTCGTTTTCCTCGTGCTGTCGGAACCGCATTTTGGTCTTTGTCATTCCGAGTGCGAGATACCATTTCATCCGTTCCTCCTTCCAGTATTCGTACCACCTGCTTGCATCTTTGGGATTTACATAATACTGAAGTTCCATCTGCTCAAACTCACGGGAACGAAAGGTGAAATTGCCGGGAGTAATTTCGTTACGGAAGGCTTTGCCGATTTGGGCGATCCCGAAGGGTATCTGCATACGGGAAGAATCGAGGACGTTTTTAAAATTGACATGGACACCCTGGGTAATTTCGCCCCGAAGGTAAACTTTTTGTTTGGCTTCTTCCACTACCCCGAGTTTTGCCTCGACCAGAAGATTGAATTGTTTTGGGTCTGTCCATTCGACCTTTTTGCCTTTGTGACTCTCTTCGTGAGCTTTAATTTCTTCGTTCTGATCTGCCCGCAGGCGGGAATGGCAAAATTTACATTCGACAAGAGGGTCGGCAAAAGCGGCAACGTGTCCGGAGGCTTCCCAGACTTTGGGGTTCATGAGGATTGCAGCATCCAGGCCGACGACGTCTTCTCGCGAATAGACCATGGACTTCCAAAACTCGCGTTTGATGTTGTTTTTGAGTTCAACGCCTAAGGGGCCGTAATCCCAGGTTCCGGAGAGCCCTCCGTATATTTCTGAGCCCGGGTAGATAAATCCTCGTCGCTTCGCAAGGGAAACTATTTTGTCCAGAGAAGTCATTTAGGAGCGGATACTACAACAAATGCGGCGAGTGCATCAACGTTTGCAGCCATTGATTTAGTCTCGTCGTTATATTTTGCAGTGAGATCCTTCCATTTTGAGTCCTGCTGCTGATAGCTATATAACTTAGATTCCGTTTCTGCAGTTAAGGATACATTTGCATCCTTTTTCAACTCCAGGCCTACGGCAAAAACTCCAATTGAGGGAAGTTTAGCGTCTTCTGCTTTAAACGGCGGGTTTGGGGCAATACCTAATGTGTCGGCGATAATAATCCAATAGTCTTTTCCGAGCGCCGGAAGGTCCATGTTGAATTTTCCATCCCTTGACTTAATTGTTGTGACTTTAGTACCTGTTTGCAGCATGTCCCACTTGGTTTCGGATTGGTATTCGGTGTCGCCTTTGAACATATGCATGGTCAAGACACCGTCTTCAACTCCCCTATCCGGACTTCTTACCCCCCGCGATGCGGTCCCGAGTAGTAAAGATTTTTTATACTTTGGTTCTTTAGTGTTAACGTCCGTACCGGTTGATCCCCTTTGGATTTTTGTTCCCGTTGCTTCCGGGTTATCCGCCTGGTAGGTTAGTTCGTATTCAATCCCCTCGAAATAGCCCATGTTTTCAACAGACATGATAATTTCCGCACCGTCTGTAGTAGGGGTCAGAGTTACGAACGGCCGGTTGGCAAGCGGAATTTCGGTTAATTCTTTTACCTCGTTTATTCCTTCCTCCGCGTTTGGCTTTTTTGGTTTCCCTTGAAAAACAAACAGGAAAAAAATTGCTGCCGCTATCAGGACGAAAGCGACAGCGGCAAAAATATAAAGACTTTTTTTAGATTGTTCCACTCCTGCTAAGACTGTTATTTTAAGAAGCGGGCAGTTTTAAATTGTTTGTCCGCAATCGTTTCAATCATGCTATCAAGAAATTTTAAAAGTTTCAAATAGCTTGGCTTGTCCAGTTTGACTTTTGCCTCAATTTTTTCAAAGTCATCGTCTTCCAGGATTGTTATTACTTTTTTGGCATTTTTGGCGTTTAGCGTTTTTGCCGAAAAGAAACCGAGGTTTGACAAAAGCTTTACTTTAAAAATACTGGAAATTAAGTTGAAGTTGTTTACTTTATTAATTTTATCCAGGTATTGGACAAGCAGTTTGTAAACAGTGAAGTTTTTTTGATGTTCCTGGGAAAGCATATCAACAAGTTCCAGAATATGGAAGATTTTGGCGTTTTTTTCGTAAGTTAGGTTTTCGTGACCGAAGGCTTTTTTGAGCTCTACCTCCGTTAATAAGTCCAGACTTTTGCCGTTTGCAACAAATATTTTGCACCAGTTGCCAATTTCAACATGACCGCCTTTTTTTGATTTCGGACGCCGGACGCCTTTTGCCAGAACGGAAATTTTGCCGTGATCTTTGGTAAAAATCCGAAGAATTTTATCCGCCTCACCGAAGTTTCTGGAAGAAAGAATCACACCGTCCGACCTGAAGTACATTTAAAGCTTAACAATCAGTTCTTTGTCTGTGTCGAGGGCAAAGTCGCGTTGTTTTTTGCCGAAGGCGTCGATTTCGTAAGTGTGGCCTTCAACACCGGGTTGTTTCTGGATGAGAAGTTTGTATTCTTTTTCGACTTTTATTGGAGACGTAATTTCAATTTCCAGTTTGGCAGTCCCTTCCGGGCGTATTGTAAAGAATGCGTCAAAAACGGTTTTCCCATATTCTTCCGAGGTTGAAAACTGAGTTTCCGCCCCTGAGCCTTTAATTAACTTAGACCCTTTTGGAACATAAATCCTTATCCAGTCGCGGTATGTTCCGGCAAGGCAAAGGCCGCCTTTTCTTTCCAGTGAGCAATTGTCACCGCGTCTTGGGTATTTGTATTGGACTGTGATCTTTTTATT
>JACQIV010000008.1 GCA_016198325.1 Candidatus Curtissbacteria bacterium | reverse complement strand
TTACTTGGTACAACACCAAGAGAAGACACGGTGGCTATGGTATGGAGAAGAGAACACCACAGGAGCGAATCGAGCACTTTATCGTCAACCACGACTCCTATCTTATGGGTCATGATGTAAACGAAACTCTGATACTGTACAAGATTTGACTTTTTTTCCCGATATCTGCCTAAAATAAGGATAGATGCCGGCAAAAAAAGTTCGAAGCAAGACACTCAATGTCAGAAACAGTTCCACGTTCCTGATGCTTGCTCTTCTGTTGGTTGCGGCGTTGTTTCTGTTAATCGCATTTGGTCCTTTTAGCGCAGACAAACTAGGGTTACTTGGTAAAAGACAGGAGAATCAACAGAGTGAAGCTGCGTTGTTGCCGCCTGAAGGTGGCAGTTCAAATCTTAAGCCGCCTTGCAGGTTTAGGGTTGGGCGGGACGCAACATGGTACAGTTATGGTGATATTGACCGTGACGGTTTTGTTACGTCTGTTGACGCACTCCTTATCCAAAAAACCATTGCAGGTACCTATGCACAAAAAAATTCCCAACAGCCGTATCTGTATGAGGTTGAGGATGTTGGTAAAACAAATCCGGGGGTCAGTGGAATTAAAGATGTGAATTCTTCTGATAGCTTGTTAATTTTGAGATACGTTTCGAAATTAACGGATACATTTCCTGCCTGCAGTGGTGACACTTTCGGGTTAGAAGTAACTAAGAGTTAAATAATAGGTATATAAATTGCGGGATAAAGTTTTGCAAACATCTCTATAGTTATTGGGTTTTTCCCTTCCATTTGCACCATTTTCTCCGGCAGCAGTTTGACTCTTTGCACTTTACCCTTTTCACTTTTCACTTCAATTTCCCCCCAGACGGTCGGCCAGGGGTAGTACGCGCGGATCATCCGGTCGAGGGTTCGTGCATCGGGTGGATTAGAGAAATCGATGTGACCGTCTTCTTTCGTAATTTTTTTGGTGAGAGTAGCCTTGGGGTGATCCTGGTCTGACAATTTAGCCTTACCCGAAACGTAATCGGGGAGTAATTCCAGAAGAAGGTTTGAGCCGATTGCGCCGAGCTTCTCGATTAATGTCAGATGTGTGTCGTTTGCTTCGATTGGGATTTCCCTTTGGCCCAGGATTGGCCCGTGGTCAAGTTCTTCATCTAGTTTGATGATTGTTACACCGGATGTTTTTTCCCCATCTAAAATAGCCTGCTGGATAGGGGAAGGGCCGCGGTATTTTGGCAAGAGGGACGGATGGACGTTTAGAAATCCTAGTTTTGAAATTTCCAGGACTTCTTTTGTAATTATTTGCCCGTATGCGACGAGAATTGTCAGATCGGGGTCTGAACCTGAAAATATTTCGGGGTCTAACCCTGGAATAGGTTGTGTCACCCTTATCCCTGCCCCAATTGCTGTTTGTTTGACCGGTGGAGGGGTCAACATCTGCCCGCGGCCGGATTTTGCATCCGGTGCGGTAACAACTAAAAAGGGTTTAAAATCGGAACTAATCAGGTTCTCAAGAACAATCTGGGCAAAACGGGGAGTGCCGAAGAAGGCGATTTTTAGGTCGTTAGGACGGTTGGTAGGTGGGATGGTAGGATTCATTGATTTATTCTACCTACAATCCTACCTACCTACAATCCTATTGACCCTTCTCAAACCATTGGCAGTTCGACCAAATGTTCCTGCCCTTTTTTATCTTTCCTGATTTTAAACAGCTTGCCGTTTTGGTTGTGGACGTGGTCAACAAAAAGCGTGCCGTTTAGGTGGTCAACCTCGTGTTGGATTATCCTTGCCGGTACCCCTTTGAAATGCGACTCTACCTTTTTACCCAATTTGTCCTGGAACTTAAGGTCAATTTCGGCAGGTCTTGCAACATGGCCATAAAGAAGAGGTACGGAAAAACACCCTTCCAAAAACGGGATTTCTTTTTTGGAAAATTTAAGGATCTGGGGATTTACAAACGCTTTGGTTTTGTTGCGGATACGGGCGACGAAAACACGTTTTAAAACTCCGATTTGCACGGCGGAAAGGCCCAGACCGGGTGGGTCGTGCTGTGTTTCCAAAGTTTCTGCAAGGTTCTCAATAAGTCCCCACAGGGATCTGTCAAAGCTCACAACTTCGTCCGAAGGTTGCCTTAGCAGGTTATCGGGAAGGGTTACGATTGGTTTAACCATACAATTTATTTTGCCAATTATCTCATATTTCCGACAGGCATCAAGGTCTCTCCCTGTTCAGTCCAATTAATCGAGATCACCCGGCTCAACTATCACCTGGAAATCCTTTTTCACCGGACTAATGACATCATGCAGCTCGGTGAGCGCTTTTTCTCTGGCCTGTAGGCTGTAGTTTTTCAATTCTTTTTTCAAAATTATACTGAACCTCGCCTCACTCCTTGACGCCCTAGATTCACTTGGTCCAAGGACCGTTAGCCCGTCGTAATTAAGCCTTTTGATATTTTCAGTCAGGTTTTTGGTGTCCCGTAAAGCCTTTTCTTTGTCTTTGCCGTGGCCAGTAATTTTTACAAAGATTGCATAAGGGGGATATTTTAGTTGCTTTCTACCGCTAAGCTCGTTTTCATAGAAGGCTTTGTAATTATCGCTCGATGCCGCTTTGACCACTGGATTATTGGGATCGTAAGTTTGGATAACAAGCACCCCCTTTTCTATTAAAAGGTTTTTTAAGCTTTGGATTTCGCTATAAAAAATTTCCGGTGCGGTATAGCCGGTCCGGTTCAGGGTCGTGTCTGCTGCGATGTGGGCTGCCAACTGATATTTGGCGAATGTCTGTGCGTAAAAGATGTAAGACGTTGTAATGTCGACAAGCGACGGGGAAAAGTGGGGACGGAATGTTTTGTCCTCGGCTATCAGCTTTGGGGTTATATCCACGAGCTTTTTCACTTCGTTTGCGAGAGTAAATAGGTTAGTGGTGTAAAAATTAAAATTACGGCTTTTGCATTTGGGGCAGGAAAACGGTTTCGCATTGAAATATCCCTGGTAGGTGCAGTTTTTACAATAAAATTGTCCGCTTTCGGCTTTTTTATTGAGAAACAACAAGGTTTTTCCGCCCTTTTTGTAGTTGCGCCTTATGAAGTCCTCAAGAAGTCCGGAAAGGTGGGTAAAATTTCCCATTTGCCTCTCCTGGGCCATACCGACAATAAAAGTGCGGTGTACCCAACGAGGACAGTCCTCGAGCCACTTAATGTGCGCAGATTTTGTACGAGGACTGTCCTCGTACTGGAAATAGGTTGTTATTCTCGGCGCGCTATCAATTATTTCGATTTTTGCTACGGTGAACTGGGCAATCTTCTGTGCAACAGTCAACGTATCATAGTATGGTGACCTTTCGTCTTTATATGCCCCGTCGTGTTCATCGTAAATGATTATTTTTTTGAGGTTTGGGGTTGGTGCAAAAATAGCGGATCTGGAGCCGAAAATATAGTCGGCCTGACCACTTAAAATTGCAAGCCAATTTGCAAATTTCTCCGAGGTTTTAAGTTGGTTGTGGAACTGAACTGGATTTTTGGCCTGTGGATATTTGGCCATTATTTCCGCAAGACGGTTGATTGTGGGAACGAGAACAAGAGTGGACGAGGTGGAACCTTGTAGCGAAGATCTCAAGGTTCTTCCTTGTCCATATTCGGGGGATAACCGCTTCGGTATTTCCGGCATCATTGCCTCAAGGCAGTTAACCAGTGGAGCTTGGTAATAACTCGCCATCCATTTAAGCAGGTCAATAAGGTGTGGGGGGAGAAGAGGGTCAGGAAGGACAATTTCACTGATATTCTTGTAATTTATTTCGTCATTCTGAACTTGATTCAGAATCTTGTGATTGAGGCGCGACCTCGTGGACCATACAGTCAGTCGTCGACGATCGAGGCCGTTCCTCGTTGTCAGGACAATTCCCAATGGCTCTCTTTTTCCAAACGGTACTTTAACCAACTGCCCCGGTTTAATTTTCATTTCCGGCGGAATTTTATAGGTAAAATATCCCGGCTCCGGTGGCTGGTATGTTAGTACCACAACTTTCGCGTACATAGTGAGTAGAGTTTAGAGTTAAGAGTTAAGGGGGTCAAGTAACTCTTGGCAGAACGAGGACGGTCCTCGTTACTAGAACAAGGTCTCTCCTTGTTGAGTTAGTTCAAGGTGAGACCTTGTTCTTATACGTTACTTCCGATGAGCGATCGACTTGTTAACTAATCGACTACTCTAAAAACCTAAACGTGGAGAGGATTTGGTCAATTAGCTCGTTCGTAATTTCCTTATTCGGGCCGTTAAAGTTAATTTGGAAATTTCTACCTGGAATTGATTCAACAACTATAGTAACAATTGAGTAGTCTATAGGTAGAGGATCGCCAATTCCTTTTGTAACGAATTTAGTAGCTTTTTTTCCTTGAATATTCATCTGCGTTGATTCCCTATGCCTAAAGTTTTGGAGCGCCTCATCGTAAGATTGATCGAAATAGTCTGCGTCGAAAACAGAAACACCAATCCTTAGACCCTTTGTTTCCAATGTAAGCTTTGAGCGTAATGATTCAGATGTTGTATTCTCTGTCCAATGACTCGGGTGTTTAAAGGAAAAATATTTACCTTGATAAGTTTTCCAGTTAGCGGTTTTAGCAGGTGGCGATTCGGAAGGTTTGACCACTGGTTCTGGTGATTGATAAGTAAGCGTCGTTGGAGAAGGAGAAGGTTTTGGAGAAAATTTGAAGTACACGACAGTCCCCCAGGCCCCAACTATTAGAGTGATGAGAACCAAAAGTACAACTAAAGCAAATCCCTCTAGGTTTTTCTCAGGGCGATCCCGGGCAGGTTTCATGTAGTCAATTAATCGTAGAGCGTTTATTGTTAATCGGTCAAGAAGTTATATCAGACCAAATCTCCGGGGGTAGCAGGGGACAGAGTAGGAATTTTTTTAAACTCTTCATCGTAAGTCACTAATTTAGTACCAGTCGGTATCTGGGTTGCAATGAGGCAATCAGCGTATTTGATGTTTAGTTTTTTAAAAAGCGCTAAGGCTTTCCTGGTATCTGTTTTTTCGATAAGTGTGAGGTTTCTCAATCTCAAAAGCTCCAAAATACACGAAAGCACTCTGATTTTATTAAAACCGTAAAGACGTGTGAGCACAAATTGGATTTCCAGAACGACAATGCTGGACGTGTACGGTCTGATTTTGCCTTCTTCAGTAAGTTCGAAAAATTTTTGGCAGTCCTTAAATTTTTCTGGGTTGTCTTGGGTTAGAAAACGGATAAATATGCTTGTGTCGATGAAGACTTTTCCCATTTACCGGGAGTAATCGATAAAGTCACGGATTTTTTCGGCGGGGATTGGTTTTTTGACTTTAAACTTGCCGGCCAAAGATAAGATGCCTTTTTTCTCGTTAAGCGGTTCGATGATGATTTTCTTTTTCTCCGCACGGATTAGTGCTTTACCGTGCTTAATTAGGCCCGCTTTTTTGCGAACAGAAACCGGGATATGGACCTGAAATTTGGGAGTGATGGTTGTCATGGTATTCATTGTAATAACAATTGTATGTTATTGACACTTCGTTGTCAATGAAGTTATTTTTGTATTTGATTTATGTATGCTTCCAGCAGGTTTTGGAAGAGGGAAGCAACAGTCATGGGGCCTACGCCGCCGGGGACTGGGGTTATCGCTTTGACGATCGGTTCGACTTCGGCAAAATTGACATCGCCGACAAGTCTACGAGGACCATCCTCCTTGAGACTTGGCGACGACTGTTCTTGACGAGGACTGTCCTCGTTCTCGAGGACATTAATTCCGACATCAACCACAACCTGGTCTTTGTGTACGTGTTCTTTGCCGATTAGGTTTGGTTTGCCGGTTGCAACGACAAGTATATCTGTCTGTTTGGTTATTTTTGGTAAATTTTTGGTACGACTGTGTGCAATAGTGACAGTAGCGTCGCGGTTCAAAAACGCCAAAAAAGTCGGTTTTCCGACAAGAAAAGACCTGCCGACAACAACTACATGTTTCCCCGCAATCGGGATTTTATACTCGTTAAGCAATGTTATTACGCCCTTAGTGGTTGCTGGGGTAAAACCTGGGGCAATTCTTCCTTCAGTCTTGTCATTCTCGGCTTGATCGAGAATCTGATTTCTAGATCCCGAACTGAATTTGGGATGACTGTTCGGCCCTTCCCAAAGATGCTTTAGGTTAACAGATGTCAGGCCGTCGACATCTTTTACGGGGTTGATTGTGTCTATAAGCGCATCTTTATCCAGGTGTTCGGGAATGGGCATCTGGATAATTACTCCATGGACAGAAGAGTCAGTATTTAGTTTGTAGACGGTGGTTTGTAGTTTTTCCTGAGTGACATCTTCCGGGAACTTTTGGTGGTCGACAATTGCGCCGATTTTTTCACCGAATTTAACTTTGCGGCCGATATACGCGTTGGATTCCGGCACATCACCGACTTGGATTATCACCAACTTAGGTTTAGGGGTTAAACCCCTAATTTGCCTTGTAAGCTCTTCCGCGATTTTTTCGTTTAGTATTTTGCCGTCTAAAATTTGCGCCATGTATGTTTAGTTATTAGCACTTAGCTGTTTGCGCTTAGTTTATTTTACACTTTTCTAAGTATCCATAAACTACAAATTTTGAAAGGGAAAAAGGAGCGTGATTGGTCTAATAACACCGGCCGTTAGAGACCCAGGTTAAGACTTTTTGTGCATCTTTTGATGTAACTTTGTCATCGCCGTCGGCGTCGTTTTGTATTTTTAGTTGTTCGTTGCCAACTGGTTCTCCCAGTGATACTAGTTTAAGGATATAAAGTGCATCGACCGAGTCGATTGTGCCATCTGGCCTGGCGTCCCCGTGTGGAAAAAAGCAACCTTGTTGAACTCCCTTACAAGCAACTCTGAACCAAACACTATCAGACCAGCCGCTATTATAGAATCGTGCCCTCATATCATAAGTATTGCCAGCTATTAAATGAACACGTCCTGAAACATCAATCCAAGAGGGATTGTCACTTAATTTGTACTGGAAAATAAGAGACCCAACTGACAAATCGTTTGGGTATATGTTAAATTCGAACTCTTTTCTCGATCTGGAATCACACAAGGAAAGAGGCCTTGCTACCAAATACCTCATTTTGGGAGGGTCAGCTGTCGGCAAAGCTGCTTCACTTTCCTGCTTTTCTTGCCTTTGGCTAAGTTGCCCCAGGTTTTTAATTTTTGCGGGACCAAAAACTACTAGCAGGATAATTGCAAGGATAACAAGAAGCGCCAATATGAATAAACTGTTGTTTGCTTTAGCCTTTGCTGTTGCTCTTTTTGACGGCATCTAACTTAATTGAAACTCGCGGGGGGGGGATGTCAATAGTATTGCTCTCTAGGGTAGCGGGCAGCCACGTATATATTTTACTAATCAATAAGCGGGAATAGCTAATAGTTTATTTGCGTTTTTGCGATGCTTCAACTGCGGCGGCTCCGAGGAAACCGACACCTGCTACTACTGAGAAAAGACCCGCAATGCCTAATACTTGATTTTCATCGTTTTGTTGGGGAATTTGTGATATTAGCTCTGTTTTTTCTTCTTCGGAAAGGGTCCCATCGACTGTGATCCTAATTTTTTGGTCCTCAAAACGACTGTTGTCTCTATTGCTCTCGCTAATACTAACAGTAAGTGCTGAGATTCCAGCAAGGATCATGATACCGGCTGTAGTTAATAAGCTAATCGACCTACCGTGGTTAATTTCTCTGAGATAATAGCGCCTCTCGCCAGAATTCATTTATGGAAGCGGGAAGTTTTTGGTTAAAGCTTTTACTTCTGCGGCGATCTTCTGCAGGTTTCTGTTATGTTCGGTTCTAATCCTGAAGCCTTTCATAAACTGGATCCGGGCCTCTTTTTCTTCCGGAAACCTTTCGTTTTTAATTTCTTCAATTACACCCGCAAACCACTGGGCAATTTTTTTCATTTCTTTTTCTTTCATCCCGCGGGTTGTTATTGCCGGAGTACCAAGGCGTATTCCGGAAGGATAAAACGGCGGGTTGGAATCAAATGGTACACCGTTTTTGTTTACAACAATGTTGGCAACTTCCAAGGCATAGGCGGCAATTGAACCGTTAACCCCTTTATTCCTAAGATCAATAAGTATCAGATGATTAGCGGAACCGCCGCTTACTAAGTCGAATCCGTTTTTAGTCAGTTCAGATGCGAGTTTAACCGAATTGGTAACTACCTGTTTTGCGTATTTCTTAAAGACAGGAGAGGACGCTTCTTTTAGTGCAACAGCGATCGCTGCCGACTGGTTGTCGTGAGGTCCGCCCTGAAGCCCGGGAAATACTGCCTTGTCGATTTTTTCTGCCAGTTCCTCGTCTTTTTTCAACCCTTTTTCGGTAACCATAATCATTGCGCCCCGTGGCCCGCGCAGGGTTTTGTGGGTTGTTGTCATTACTATATGGGCATAAGATACGGGAGAGGGGTGGACTCCTCCAACAACAAGGCCTGCAATGTGCGAAATATCTGCAAGAAGATAGGCGCCGACTTTGTCTGCAATCAGTCCGAATCTTTTAAAATCGATAATTTGAGCATAAGCAGTAAAACCACAAACGATAATTTTTGGTTTTTCGCGTATTGCAAGCTTTTCGATGGCATTCATGTCGAGCCTGCTGTCGCGGCCCAGTTCGTAGGGGACTGTCTTGAAATATTTCCCGGAAAAAGAAACAGGTGCTCCGTGGGTTAAGTGTCCGCCAAAGGCAAGGGTAAGACCCATGATTTTGTCTTTTTGCGGTTCGAGTAGCGCAAAGTAGATGGCAGTATTTGCCGGAGAGCCGGAATATGGCTGGACGTTAACATAGGGAACACCAAAGAGTTTTTTCGCTCGCTCCTGTGCGAGCGCTTCAATATCGTCAACAATTTTATTTCCCTGGTAGTAGCGTTTTTTGGGATATCCTTCGGAGTATTTATTGGTCAGTACCGTGGCAAGGGCTTCCATTACGGCGCGCGATGTGTAGTTTTCGGAAGGGATCATTTCCAACACCTCCGCCTGGCGTTTTTCTTCAAGGTCTATTAATTTTTTAATTTGAGGATCCGTTTTTGCAAGGCTCGACATTATTTTAACTGTCATTGCGAGGAGCGAAGCGATGTCGCAATCTATTGTGAGATTGCTTCACTTCGTTCGCAATGACTATTTACAAGTGACATTGTCATTTGTCTGTGGTCAGTTGTCAATTGTTTTGTCTCTTTCTACGATCTTTTGATTTATTTGCTGCAACAGTTCCCTGGCGTCAACGTAGTCCGGTTTCATCTCAAGCGCTTTTTCGACCGTCTTTTTGGCTTCATCCGTTTTACCTGCAGCGACATTTGCCTTAGTAAGACTTAGGAAACTCTGCGGGTCTGTTGGTGCCAGGTTAATTAGCTTCTGTGCTTCATTTACGGTTCTCTCCTTGTAGGCGGGATCAATATCAGCGATAAGAATGTAACTTGAAACAATCCGCCTTTGGGTGATCAGATTATTTGGGGCGATCGCTGTTGTAGTTTGTGCGAGCGTTTCTGCTTTTTGGGCAAGTGTCGCGTTTTCCCCATTTTTCGCATAAGATGCAATCTCCTGCGTGTAATCGGAAAGATAGAAAGGATTTTTTGCTGGGAAGGTCTCAATAGCGTTTTGGTATAGGGGGAGGGAACCTCGGCTTTTTGCACGGGCCAGTAATGTGTCGGCAAAATATGAACGCAGCGCAAACGAAAGCAGG
>JACQIV010000005.1 GCA_016198325.1 Candidatus Curtissbacteria bacterium | reverse complement strand
TTTTTCTTTGATTCTCTCGGCTTGATTTTATTCCTTTTTGAAAAAAAAGGCAATTGCGTCATTTATTTTATCCGGACTAAAACCTCTTCTTGCCAGATAAGAATATGCCTTTTTTTTAAGTTCAAATTTATTCAGTTTTGACCAAGCTTTGATTTTCTTCTCAAGTATGTTTACTGCTTGAGTTGCTTCATTGTTAAGAGTGTTAAGGGTCATTTCTATGACTTCCCGATCTATCCCTTTTTTTATTAATTCAGCCCTTATTAATACTTTGCCTCTGCGTTTTGATCTCGCGTTAACCCACCATTTGGCAAATTCCAAATCGTCAATAAGCCTTAATTTTTTAAGTTTAATAAGTATTCTTTTTGCAACCGGGCTTTCTTTTGCTTCGTTGAACTTAACAGAATTTTCCCCGGCAATTTTTTTAAATAAGTAGTCTGCAACTTCTTTTTCGCTTCTTTGCCTGAAACCAAGGAACCTTAGTACTTTTTCTAAAAGTTTAGATTCCTGTTCTTTAAGAAAAATTATATCCAACTTTTCATTTCCTATATTGATGCCAACATGAAGTTTTTCCTTAATTACCGTTTCCGCGCTAATGCCGGCTATGAATTTGTTGTCGATAAACAAATTAAAACGGCCGGATTTTTTTTGAGGGGTGATTTTCGTAACGTGCGGCACTTACGCTGCTGCTTGAATATCCCCTAGAATTTCTTCGTCCTCTGAATGGGAATTAGTTACTTTTGTGCCAGCCGTGGGTGTTCCTTTTTTAATCTTAGCCCAGATTTCTTTCTCGAGCGCGTGGTAATCTTTCTTGTGTTCTTTGAAATAAGCCTTGGCACTTTCTTTTCCCTGACCGATTAATCTTGCTCCCCATCTAAAAAATGCCCCGGATTTTGTTATTAAGCCAAGTTCAAGCCCAACATCTATGAGTGCCCCTTCTTTAGAGATACCATCTTCTGACATAATGTCGTATTCGGCAACACGAAACGGGGGGGCCATTTTGTTTTTTACAACTTTTACGCGATGCCTGGATCCGATTACTTTATCGCCCTCTTTGAGATTTTCTATCTTTCTAACATCCAATCTTACCGAAGAATAAAATTTAAGAGCGCGCCCTCCCGGAGTAACTTCGGGATTACCAAACATTACTCCGATTTTTTCCCTTAACTGATTTGTGAATATTGCAACTGTTTTCGAGCGGGAAATTGCCCCTGTGAGTTTTCTGAGTGCTTGCGACATAAGCCGGGCCTGGACACCCATCATAGAATCGCCCATTTCGCCTTCAATTTCCGCCCTGGGTACAAGTGCCGCAACAGAGTCGATGACAATGACGTCGACTGCTCCGGATCTTATCAGCGTTTCGGCAATTTCAAGCGCCTGCTCGCCGGTGTCTGGTTGGGAGATAAGAAGATCGTCGAGGTTAACGCCTACAATTTGCGCCCATGTGGGATCGAGGGCGTGCTCTGCATCAATAAGGGCTGCAGTGCCACTTTGCTTTTGAGCTTGGGCAATTACGGAAAGTGCCAACGTGGTTTTCCCTGATGCTTCCGGTCCGAAAATTTCAATAATCCTGCCTCTGGGTAAGCCGCCAATACCGAGTGCTACATCAACGGGAAGGATCCCTGTCGGAACGGATTCTATTTCCAGTTTACCGATGGATTCCCCCATCTTCATAATAGAGCCTTTACCGTATGCTTTTTCTATTTGGGAAATCGCTGTCAAGATTGCCTGTTTTTTGGCGTCGACTGTCATCTGGCGTGATATAAGGGCATTTGAATCAAATTATTTTTACTACAGTCTTTTGCAAAATACAAGTAGAAGGGCCTCACTACAATGATTCGTATCATTGTAGTGAGTGTTAAAAAGGAGATTTTGATTTTGTATTGGGAAGAGATTTAAAAAGAACTTTCCTAAAAGACTTTTCGGGCTTGATAATTTCAATTGCAGTGTTAATATTTGCGGCTATTTTTTCCACTCTTTCACGCTTTAATAATTTTTCGACTGTTTTTCTATAACCGCTACCAGAGAGTTTAAGCCATGTTGATATTGAACCAATAGTTGATGGGCTAACCTTAATTGTTGATCTTATAGTTGCATAATCGTAACCCTTAATCAGCATGATGGCTATTGCTAGTCTTTTTGAAAGCATGATTTTTTCGGTTGGCGTTAACAGGTCGTTAAAAAATTCTTCTGCTTTTTGTGAATTAGTTAAATTACTGATAGATTCCCAAAACAGCAAAAAAAGTCTTTGTTTGGTTGTTTTTGATAATGGATATTTAGAAACTTGAGACACGATATTACTACGATGATACGTATCATCGTAGTGTATTAATTACACTCTAACCTTGATGTTATTGTCAATGAAATGATTATTAAATATAATTTATGTCCGGTTATTCGTGTGTCGTTCAGTTTGCCTGAAAGCCGGACTATCCCGCTGAAAATTACATTCTTGCGGGGTAATGAGGTCTTAGATAATTTTCGGAGAGTGGCGCAGTTGGCTAGCGCACCAGGCTGGGGGTCTGGGGGTCGCGGGTTCGAGTCCCGCCTCTCCGACCATTCGATAGGCTCGTGATTTTATACGTTTGACTTTTTGAAAGAAAAAAGGTTAGATATGGGGGATGGGTTTTTTAGATTTCATTAAAAACTTAGTCGGAGGTAAGAAAGAAACTCCGCCTCCTTCTTCGCCAAGTGAGGCGCAGAATCAGCAAGGAACCGTTGTGACTCCTGAGCCGAGTCCGGCTCCTGCTCCGCCTGCTGCTAATAAATAATCCCGAACGAGATTATTTTTCATTTCGGTTTTTTGCGCTGTTTGAATTGTTTTGAGAAAGGTTAGTATTATCTCTTTGGAGACTGCTTACCCCTCCCGTTCTTACTTTTTTGCCTTTTCACTATTATTTCCCTCGATTAACACTCAGGGTAAGCTCCGACGGCTCAAGGAGCGAACTTTAGAAGACTACGCTATCGCTTGGGCGATTGCTTGCCTTTTCTGGCTTTTTGGGCAAGACCGTATTTTCTTCGTTCCTTAACCCTTGGATCGCGTGTTAGGAGTCCTGCTTTTTTTAATATCGGCCTAAAATTTGTGTCTGCTAAACTTAGTGCACGGCTAATACCATGAATCACCGCATCCAGCTGGCCACTTTTGCCCGAACCGGACACTTTTATAGTTGTCGAATAAGAGTTTTCTGACTTCGTCAACAAAAATGGTTTTTGCCATCTTACTTTTGAAGTTGCACCGGGGAAATATGAATCTATAGGTCTTTCGTTAACGATTATTTCGCCGGTTCCCTTAAAGAGTCTGATCCTTGCTACAGCTTCTTTTCGCCTTCCAACTGCGACAATGAAATTACTTTTTGATTTATTAACTTCTGCCATTTAAGATTCCTTTTGGAACTTTTCTTTATGGAGATGTTCTTCTCCCGGATAGATATAAAGCTTTTTGACCATTATTTTGCCTAACCTTGTTTTTGGAAGCATCCGGACAATTGCATGCCTTAAAAGTGTTTCCGGTTTTTGTTGTCTTATGTCTGATGCCTTTTTTACGTATAGTCCTCCCGGGAATCCCGAGTGACGATAATACTTCTTCTGAGATTCTTTTTTCCCGCTTAAGGTTACATTTTTTGCATTAATGATTACGACATAATCACCCGTGTCTAAATAAGGAGTGTAAATATTTTTGTGTTTACCCATTAGAATTTTCGACGCTTCGGTTGAAAGCCGCCCCAGCACTTTTTGGTTTGCATCGAATAGATGCCATTTTCTTACAATATCTTTTTGTTTTATATTCTTCATTTTTTCTTTGTTTTGGTTTTCGTTACTTTTGTTTCTTTTAAGGCTTTTGACGGTTTAGACACCTTACTTTTTGCCTGTATCTTTTTAGTATATTGTTTGGATTTTATCACTTGTTTAGGTTTTTCATATTCCATAAGTTCAAGCCTTGCCATTGGCGCTCTATCTCCAAGTCTTGTGTTCAGTTTTATAATTCTAGTATATCCACCAGGCCGGTCCTTGAACGCCGGTGCAATTTCTTCCCTTAGTTTGCCGAATGCTTTCGGGGTAATACTTGAAGCTATAACCCGATTTCTATCTAATTTCCGTCTTTGTGCATTGGTAATTATTTTTTCGACATAGGGACGCGCAAATTTTGCCTTAGCAAGGGTTGTAGTAATTTGTCCTTTTTCCAACAAAGAACTAGCCAGATTAGAAAGCAGCGCTTTTCTGGCATTTATGTCTCTTCCTAGCCTCCTACCAAATACTGCGTGTCTCATTGCGGACTGATTCCTTTCTCCTCTAGTTTTTCCTCTACCAAACTAATAGATTTCGGGCCCATATTTTTCATTTTCATGAGTTCCCTTTTGTCTTTGGTCAAGAAGTCACCAATCGTCACAATTTTCCCCAGTTTAAGACTATTAATTAATCTGACAGGCAGGTCCAATTCCTCAAGAGATGTATTCAAAACATCATCCGTGATTGCCGGTTTTACCGATTCTTGTTTTTGTTTCTTACCGGTTGATGGCGGCTGAAGAATTGTTGTGAATTGGTCGACAAGGATTTTTGCCGCTTGTCTTAGGGCATCTGACGGTTTAATTGTTCCGTCGGTAAAAACTTCAATAGTGAGTTTATCGAAATTAGTAACTCTTCCGACACGGGTAGCTTCGACGAAATAATTGACCTTGGTAATAGGCGAAAAATTAGCATCCATTGGAATAACCCCTATTTCATTTGAAGGTCTTTCGTTTGCCAAAGAATATCCAACACCGTTTTCGGCAACCAAATGAGCTGTTAATTTTGCTTTACTATCGGCAAGATTGGCTAATGGTAAATCACCATTCACTACCTCAACACCTGCCGACGGAGTGATATCGGATGCTTTAATTTCTTTCGGTCCGCGAACGTCGATGCTTAGTTTAACCGGTTTATCCTGGTTGACATTAAGCCGGACTTTTTTAAGGTTCATCACAAATTCAACAATATCTTCCGACATTCCGGAAAGTGTTGAATACTGATGTTTAACACCGGAAATTTTTACCTGTGTAATAGCCGCACCCGGCAAAGATGTTAACAAAACTCTTCTTAGGGAATTGCCAATAGTGTGGCCATAACCTTGATCAAGAGGCTCGATAACAAATTTGCCGTAATCGTTTTTTTCCTGTTCTGTTATGATTTCAATTTGTGATAAGTCGAGCATAGCTTCACCTCCATTTCTTTATAGAAGAAGAGATCTTACGATTTTCTCCTTAATATTTCTTTTTGTTTCATTTTTTAATCTTTCACGCTCCCTAACGGGAGAGTTTCACGCTCCCTAACGGGAGAGTTTCACGCTCCCTAACGGGAGTAGAATTCGATTATTAATCTTTCGTCTATCGGTTCAGTGATCTCTTCCCTGGGAGGAAATTTTTCGATTCTTCCTACAAGAGCCTTTTTCGATAGCCACGAAGGAATAACCGCTTCTTTAGTTTCATCGGCAACTTTTTTGACTAGTTCGAAATTAGCCGCTTTTGGGGAAACAGTTACTACGTCGCCAATTTTAACATTAAAAGAAGGAATAGTCACTTTTTTACCATTAACTGTGACATGGCCATGGGAGACAAGTTGTCTTGCCTGCTGTCTAGTCCTTGCAAGACCAAGGCGATAAATAACATTGTCCAGTCTTGTTTCAAGTATTTGAAGCAGGACATCACCCGTTGAATCAGCTTTCCTTGATGCTTGTGTATAGTATTTTTTGAATTGCCTTTCAAAAATACCATACATTCTTTTAACCTTTTGTTTTTCCCTCAATTGAACCCCATATTCGGAAATTTTCCTGCGACCTTTAACACCTTGCTGTCCGGGCGGCCCGGCGTTTTTACGAATAACCGGACAAGTAGCAAGACCACAAATAGCCGTTCCTTCCGCCCTGCATAATTTATGTTTAGGACCTAAGTATCTTGCCATTTAGACCCGCCTCCTTTTCCTTGCTCTTGGGCCATTGTGGGGTATCGGTGTTACGTCGGCAATCATGGTTATGTTTAGGCCGGCTGCTTTAAAAGCCCTGATTGCTCCATCCCTGCCGGGCCCGGGACCTTTAATATAAAGTTCTATGCTACCAATCCCAATTTCCTTTGCTTTTTTTGCCACCTGCTCGACTGCGGTTGTTGCGGCAAAAGGAGTTGATTTTCTTGCACCCTTAAAACCTACTGCACCGGCAGATCCCCACATTAAAGCTTCTCCTTCTGAATCGGTAATAGTGACTATCGTGTTATTGAAAGTCGCCTTAACATAAGCTCTTGCGTGAGTTATGTTTTTAGTCTTCTTATTTTTTTTAACCGTTGTTACTTTTACCATAATTTATGCAGTCTTTGAGACTTTGGCAACGACATCCTTTCTGACTGTTCCTATTGTTATACGTTTGCCTCTTTTTGTCCTTGCGTTAGTTTTAGTTCTTTGTCCCCTTGCAGGCAAGTTTTTAGAGTGACGCATGCCCCTATAACTACCTATTTCTTGTAACCTTTTGATATTCCCCTGCACTTCCCGCCTTAGGTCTCCTTCAACTTTATATTTTTCTAAAGCTCTTTGTAATTTGTTGACGTCGTCTTCTGTTAAATCCTTAGTTCTTTTGTTCGGATTTATTGCGCATGAAGCAATAATACTTTTGGCAAGAGTTAAGCCTACGCCGTAAATATAAGGGAGAGCAGCTCCTATCCTTTTCTCGTTTGGTAAATCAACACCACTAATTCTTGCCATTATCCCTGCCTTTGTTTATGCCTTCCATTAATACAGATAACGTAAAGTCTCCCGCGCCGCTTAACAATTTGGCAATTAACACATCTTTTTTTAACACTTGCCTGAACTTTCATATTTTTACCTAATTTTTCCTTTTCTGTTTGTTGTCTTTTGCATATCTGTTTTATTTAAACCTTTCAATAATTCGTCCACGGGTTAGATCATAAGGTGTCAGCTCTATTTTGACTTTGTCTCCGGGTAGGATACGGACATAATGAATTCTCATTTTTCCAGATAGATGACAAAGGACCAGTTTTGCTTCTTCAATACCCGGAATTAGACCTGCCGGAATCAATACCCTAAACATGGTATTTGGCAACGATTCCGCAACTTCTCCTTCTATTTCGATTACTCCTTGTTTTGTCATAACTCAAATGGTTAATTTTACAAAATTTACAAATATGGCGTCAATATTACAGGCCCATTTTTAGTTAATTGGACCGTTTGCTCGAAAAGACCGCCCAACGAATGATCCTTGGATGATATCGTCCAACCATCGTCCTCAATGCGGACTTCACCAGAACCCTTGGCATAGATTACTTCTATTGCAAGAACCATGTTTTTTTCCAGTTTCATCCCTGTTCCCTTTTTACCAAACCCGGGGATCATTGGTTCTTCGTGCAATTCTTTCCCGACACCATGACCGGTTAAACTTTTTACAACACTATAACCTGCCTTTTCTACACCTGACTGGATAATGGATGAAATATCCCCAATCCGATTACCTATCTGGGCTTTTGAAATAGCTTTAACAAGGGTGGATTTACCAACCTCTAAAAATTTTTTATTTTCAGTTGATATTTTCCCTACCGCTTCGGAGATTGCCAAATCACTGTGATAACCTTCATACATCGCACCTATATCAATTCCGATTATGTCTCCTTTTTTAAGTTTTTTTTCTGTAGGAATGCCGTGGACAACTTGATCGTTAATGGTTGCGCAGATAGTCCACTTATAATCATCGACAGTTTTGAACGATGGGGATGCTCCACGTTTTAAAATTTCTTTTTCGGCGATTTTGTCGAGTTCGATGCATGGTATACCTGGCTTAATATTCTTCCTTACTTCGGCTAGAGCTTCCGCGCAAATTTTTCCAGCTTGTTTCATAATATTAATTTCTTTTCCTGTTTTAGTTAATTTTTTTTGATTCATCGAGAACTTTTTCTATTTCGTTTGCGATTTGCGCAATCGATTGTTCACCATTAATTTCCGATAAGAGATTTTCTTTCTTTAGGTCTTCCAATAATGGTTCTGTTTCTTTGTGGTAAAGTTCAAGTCTTCGTGCAATAACTTGCGGAGAATCATCCTCGCGTTTTCTGAGCATTAATCTTTTAATTGCTTCTTCGTCCGAAACTGCAACATAAAAAATTTTATCCACCTTGTCCTTGAAACCTTGAAACTGGGTCAAATTTCTGGGGAACCCATCCAATACATAGCCATTTTTTATTTCCTGAAGCTTTTGATTCAAGGTGTGAACAACTATTTTAGGAGGAACCAAGTCTCCGCTCGCAAATGCCTTTTTGATTACGTAGGCATCTTCGTCTTCATCGTTTAATTTTTCTCTAAGCAATTTACTCATTTCAATGTAAGGCAGGCCTAATTTTTCGGCTAATAGTTTTGCCTGGGTCGATTTTCCTGAACCTTGTGGCCCTAAAAAGATATATTTCATTTTCTTAAAAAGGTTTCATAATCTCTCATCACTAGTTGGGCTTCGATTTGTTTTGTAGTTTCTAAAATGACCGAGACAACGATCAGTAGACCGGTTCCGCCGACAAGTAAACTGGTATTTCCTGTAATTTGTTGGCCAATTGAGGGTAATACTGCAATTAATCCCAAAAATATGGCACCAAAAAGAGTAATTCTTAAAGAAACGTAATCCAGGAACTTTTTTGTTGCGGAGCCGGGCCTAATTCCTGGAAGAAATCCTCCTTGTTTCATCAGCATTTCGGAAAGCTGTTTGGTATTGAATGCAACCGACGTATAAAAGTACGTAAAAATAACGACTAATACAAAATAGAACAGGCTGTAGTAGATGCGCTCCGGCGCAAAGAACCTTTGTACGTTTTGAGCAATGTTGGCTATTAGAACATTGGGTGATGTCTCTAAAAACCGGGCAAATGTAGTTGGCAACAGTATAAGGGATACAGCAAATATTATCGGGATAACTCCTGCCTGGTTAACACGGAGAGGTATATAGCTGGAAGCCTGATTCGGTGCTCCCTGGGCAGCACGCCTTGAATATAAAACCTGAATCGGCCTTCGTGCTTCGGTAACAATTACAACTGCAACTATTACAAGGAGCCCCACCCCAAGGAAAATTAAAATGTTTTTTAGCTGGGATGGGTCAAAAACGGATACCTGTTGAGCAAGAACAATTGGAAGCCTTCCCACGATGCCAGCAAAAATAATCATCGAAATACCATTACCAATTCCCCGCTGGGAAATTTGTTCACCTAACCACATAAGAAATAAAGTGCCTGCTGTCATTGAGACAACAATTGAAAGTAGTGTTAAGGGAGATGCGTTAAATATTATTTGGGAATTTTTTAGTAACACGTACATTCCGAAAGCTTGAACCGCAGTTATTGGTACGGTTAGGTATCTGGTATATTGGTTAATTTTTTGCCGCCCTGATTCTCCTTCTTTGGCAAGTTCTTCCAGTTTCGGGAAGACCATTTGCAATAGTTGCATGATAATGCTGGCATTAATGTATGGGTTCAAACCTAAAGACATAACCGAAAAATTAGCTAGTGTCCCTCCGGAGAATATGTCTAGTAGTGACAAAAATTGACTCTGGGAAAAAAGCCTTTGGAGAGCGCCAATTTCGACACCTGGAACCGGAACGTGAGCAAAGATTCTAAAAATCAAAAAAATAAATGCGGTAAAAAGCAGCTTTCCTCGTATTTCTTTTACTTTCAATATTTTTGAAATGCTAGCTAGAAATTGGTTCATAATTTATTTATGTCTTCAGCCTCTCTTTAACTTTATTTGAGGTCGGGAGATTTATTTTAAGCCTTTTGGAAAGGGTACCCTTACCTAAAATTTTTACTCCGTATTTTTTGGCATCCGCGAGTTTAACTATGCCAAATTTTGCCAAAGTCTCCAGGTTAACTTCCGACCCTTCCGGCATTAGGTTCAACGCTTTAAAGTTGATAACAATTGGTTTCGTACTAATTTTCGAATTTCCTTTTCCTCTCCTATATGGCAACCTTTTGATGAGGGACCTTTGTCCCCCTTCAAAATGCGGATGGGAAAATGACAATCTCCCCCGGGCATTCTGTCCTTTGGTTCCACGTCCCCCTGTTTTTCCTTTTCCGGAGCCGGGTCCCCGACCAACTCTCTTTGATCTTTTGCTAAGTATTTTTGTCATTTTGATGAAAACTCCTTAAGGCCTCCAGCGTTGCGTAAACATTGGACGCACGATTTCTGGTCCCCAATACTTTACTTGAGATATTCTGTATTCCAGCGGCTTCAACGACTGCCCTGACTGCGCCTCCAGCAATAACACCGGAGCCAACAGGTGCCGGTTTCAACATAACCCTTGCCGCTCCTCTTTTAGTAGTTACGTCATATAGAATAGTCCCATTTTTGAGGGGGACAGTAACCAAATGCTTTTTGGCATAAGCGATACCTTTTCTAATCGCGGAAGCAACATCTTTCGATTTACCAAGTCCAACTCCCACCCTACCTTTTTTATCACCAACTACTACAAGAACCGAAAAGCCGATTTTATTGCCCCCTTTCGTTTTTTTTGAAACCCTATTTACCTGAATAACTTTTTCTTCAAATTCGTTATGATAATCGCCTTCCTGACTCATTTAAAAAACAAGCCCTCCTTCCCTCGCACCTTCTGCCAATGCTTTTATCCGTCCATGAAATTTATTTCCTCCGCGGTCGAATACCACGCTTGATATCTTTTTTGTCATTGCGTTTTTTGCAATCAATTTCCCAACTTCAAATGCCCTTTCGACTTTGGATTTACCCTGGCCTTTAATCTGGTGATCCGATGCCGAAGTAAGCGTTTTACTTTCAATATCACTAATTATTTGGGCATAAATAAACTTATTCGATTTGTGCACCGAGAGCCTTGGTCTTTTTTCGGTACCAATAACTTTATTTCTAATTCTTTGATGCCTTGTTTTCCTCTGAAGCCTTACATTTTTCATGCTGTGCCGCCTGTTTTTAGTGCTTTACCGGCCTTGCGTCTAATTTGCTCCCCAAAGTATTTAATGCCTTTACCTTTATACGGTTCCGGCGGCCTGACCCTTCTAATTTTGGCAGCGATTTCCCCAACCAGCGCTTTATCCGCACCTGATACGGTTATTTTGTTTTCTTTTGTGTCAATTTCAATTCCTTGGGTTTGGGTTATAACCACAGGATGAGAATAGCCCACATTCAAAACAAGGTTTTCCCCTTGTTTTTGCGCCTTGTAACCAACTCCGATAATTTCCAAGGTTTTTTCATGTCCACCTGTTACTCCTTGAATCATATTTGCAATGATACTTCTTGTAAGTCCGTGAAGGGCCTTTGAAAATTTATTTTCTGCTTTTCTGGAAACGACAACCTGTTGATTTTGGATACCAACAGCCACTTCGTCCCTGAAAGGAAATGTAAGCTCACCTTTTGGTCCAAAAACTCTAACAATGGACTCGCCAACTTCGACGGTTACCCCTTGGGGAATTGATATTGGTTTGTTACCTATTTTTGACATATGTTTTTTACCAAACGAGGCAAACGACCTCCCCTCCTAATTTTTTCTTTTTGGCTTCCTGGCCGCTCATAACGCCTTGGGGAGTACTGACAACAAATGCACCGATTCCTCCCTTAATGGGCATTAAGTGTTTACTTTTTGTGTAAATTCTTAAACCTAATTTTGAAACTTTTTTTAATTCGTGAACTCTAGGTTCGTTATTGTTATAAATCAGGCCAATATTTATGTAACCCTCGCTCTCTGTAACATCCTTTATAAAGTTGAGTTTCCCCAGGACTTTTGCGACTTCCAACCTAAATCTGGAAGTCTTTACCTTGACTTCGGGCTTACTTGCTAAGTATCCGTTCTTAATAATGACGAGCATGTCTGCAATCGGATCCATGATATTTTTTTATCCCCAGGAGGCTTTCTTTACCCCCGGAATTTCTCCCTTATGAACTAAGTCTCTGAAACATAGACGACAAATACCAAACTTACGAATGTATCCCCTTGGCCTTCCGCAAAGTTTGCACCTGTTTCTATGGCGAACGGCAAATTTCTGTTTTTTTTCGTTTTTAACTATTTTTGATGTTTTGGCCATTTAAACCTCCCCCTTCTTGAAAGGTAGTCCTAAAAGTTCCAATAACCTTTTAGATTTTTGCGGGTTACCGTTTTTTATAACAATGGTTACGACCAAACCTCTTACTTTATCTATCTTTGCGTAGTCTATTTCAGGAAAAATAATTTGTTCCGAAATGCCTAAATTATAGTTTCCGAACTTGTCGAACTTATCTTGTGAAACTCCCCTGAAATCTCTTATTTTTGGTGTAACAACAGAAATTAGCTTTTCCAAAAAATACCACGCTTTCCTGCCCCTTAGGGTAACCATTACCCCGACCGGGTCACCTTTTTTTAGTTTAAAATTAGAGATTGCCTGTTTCGCGCGGGTTATTTTCGGTTTTTGACCGGAAATTACTTCGAGTTGTTCCTTAACTTTTTCCAAAACTTCTTTATTTGAGATTGCATCGACAACCGAAGCATTCAGAACAATTTTTTCCACTATCGGGATGGCCATAGGATTTTTAATGCTAAACTCATCTTTCAGTTTTTGGGACACTTCTTTTTGATACATGACGACTATTCCACTCATGCAAGTATTCCTTTGCATTTTTTACAAAATCTTTTTTTTGTTTTCCCTTCTTTTAAAAAACCTATTTTTGTTTCTTTGCCGCATTTTGAACAGATGATTGTTACTTTTGATGCTAGAATCGGCCTTGCTATTTCAAAGATGCCCCCTTTTTGCATAGGAGTTTGTTTCTTGTGCCTTTTGTACATATTTACTCCCCCAACGAGAAGCGTATTTTCGCCTTTATAAATTTTCTCAATTTTCCCCTTTTTACCCTTATCCCTTCCGGTTTTGATTTTTACTTCATCGCCGATTTTGAATTTATACATAATTAAACTACCTCCTTGGCAAGAGACGCGATTTTGGCAAAACCTCTACTCTTAATTTCCTGAGGTACTGGCCCGAAAATTCTGGTTGCTCTCGGAATTTTATTATTGTCGATAACAACTGCTGCATTATCGGAAAAACGGACATATGTTCCGTCTTTTCTCGGTATTTCTTTTCTTGTCCTTACAATTACGGCTTTTACCTTTTCATGATCTTTAACTTGACCTTGTGGAATGGCACCTTTAACGGCACAGGTTACGATATCACCAATTGTTACAAACCGCCTGCCGGTCCCTTTTCCAAGGCCGATTATCTCAAGGCTTTTGGCACCACTGTTGTCGGCAACAATTAATCTGGATCTGGTGCTAAGCATTTAATACCTCCGTAACTTCGTACCTGACATCTTTTGCAAACGGTTTCGTTTCGGTAATTTTTACTTTTTGACCCGTTTTTGTACCCTTTTCGTCATGGGCTTTAAACTTTTTCGTCCTGGTCAATAGTTTTTTGTAAAAAGGATGCTTTACCCTGTAAGTAACTTTAACAACAACTGTTTTTTGCATCTTTGCCGAAACAACTTCCCCTATTTTTACAACTGCCATTTATTTTTCTCCTTCCTTTTGCTCCTTACCAATTTCTTTAATTCTTATCAAAGTATTTATTTGAGCGATATTTTTTTTCAATGATCTTTGCAGATGGACATTTTTAATTTTGGTTTGGCTATTTTGCATTTTTTTCTCCAGATTTTCCCCGGTAAGTGTTGCTACCATTTTTTTAAGTTCTGCGATATTTTTATTTTTATTGTCCGAAAAATCTTTTTTTTTCATCTTAGCTTCGAGTAATTATTTTTGTTTTGACGGGTAATTTATGGCTCGCGAGTCTCATTGCTTCTTGTGCAATGTTATCCTCGACAGCGCCCATTTCAAAAAGAATCGTCCCGGGTTTTACAACTGCAACGTAATGGTCTACATCACCTTTTCCGGAACCCATTCTGGTTTCTGCCGGTTTTTTGGTAACCGGTTTTGACGGAAAAATTCGAATCCATATTCTTCCGCCTCTTTTGGTGTAATGAGTCATGGCCCGCCTTGCCGCTTCTATTTGACGCGCGGATACCCAACCTGACTCCAAACTTTTCAATCCAAATGCCCCAAACGAAAGAGTAGTCAAGCCGCTTGCTATTCCAGACCTTCTGCCTCTGTGCTCTTTTCTATATTTTGACCTTTTTGGTGCCAGCATTTATTTTTCCTCCCCCCGATAGATCCATACTTTGACTCCAACTATCCCTGCGCGTGGAACTTTTGCGTCTACTTTAGCAAAATCTATTGCGGCTTTTATTGTGTGCAGGGGAATGGCTCCGTATTTAATTGTTTCCTTTCTTGCGATTTCCGTCCCCCCCAAGCGACCGGCAAGCGAAACCCTTGCCCCTTTTGCACCTGATCTTCTAATTCTTTCTACTGCCTGGTTGACAACTCTCCTAAAAGGGAGTCTTCTTTCGAGTTGGTCGGCAACGGACACGGCGACCAGATAAGAATCAAGATCCGGATTTTTAATTTCTTCGAATTTGATTTCTAACTTCCCGGGATCTTTGATGTTGAAATTTTTTAGCATTTCGTTTTTGACCTGCTCAATTCCGCTACCTCCTCTTCCAATCGCTATACCAGGCCTGGAAACATGAACCGTTATCGTTCTTTTATCAAAAGCCCTTTCAATTTCGACTTTGGAGATACCTGCCGGTTTGAGTTTATTCATTAAGTACTTTCTGATATGCACATCCTCCAAAAGATATTTTGAATAATTTTTATCGTCGGCAAACCATCTGGAACTCCAGGTGTAAACACTACCTAGCCTAAAACCAACCGGATTAACTTTTTGTCCCATTTTCCTCCTTTGCCTTTTGAACCTTATCCGTTTTTTGTTCGCTGCCTTCCAAAACTACCGTTAAATTTGTTGTCCTTCTTAAGATGGGACGTGCGCGACCTCTTGATCCGGCCCTAAATCTTTTAAAGGTTATGCCTTTACCGATAAGGATTTCCTTGAAAACCAGGCTTTTTTCTTCCAAATTATGATTGGCTTTGGCATTGGCAATTGCTGATGCGATAACTTTTCCAAGAAGCGGGGCGGTTTTTTTGGGAGTATAAGTAAGAATATCCAAAGCACCATGAGGCTTCATTTTTTTAATTTGATCCACAACAAGCTTTGCCTTTTGAGGCGAAACTCTTATATTTTTGGCTTTTGCTTGAACTATCATGTTATTTATTTCTTAGCGCTGGACTTTTCGGTAATTTTGCCATGGCCACGAAATGTACGGGTGGGCGCAAATTCGCCTAGACTATGCCCAACCATCGGTTCCGATACAAAAACACTTACGTGAGTTCTTCCGTTATGAACCATGAAAGTGTGGTTCACGAATTCCGGTGCAATAGTAGAATTCCTAGCCCAGGTTTTGATTGCGTCTTTTTTCCCGCTTTCTTTCTGTGCCACTATCTTCTTCAGTAATTTCTCGTCAATGTATGGACCTTTCCTGCTAGATCTCGACATTTTTCTTTTTATTTCCTCCTTGATAAAATCATCCTGTTAGACGTTTTTTTCCTGCTTCTGGTTTTTACTCCCATCGCCCTTTTACCGGTCGGTGTTTTGGGGTGCATTCCGGTTCCACTTCTTCCTTCTCCTCCGCCGTGGGGATGAGATCTTGGATCCATTGCAACACCTCTAACATGGGGTTTTTTGCCGAGATGTCTTGAGCGGCCGGCTTTTCCCAAAGTCAAAGTTTTGATGTCAACATTTCCGACCTGCCCAATTGTTGCGAAGGACTTTGCGTTTATTTTCCTAACTTCCTTCGAAGGTAATTTAAGGTGGACAAATTTACCTTCTTTTGCCGCAACTATTGCCCCTGTTCCTGCGCTTCTAACAATTTTTGCTCCCGCACCGGGAACCATTTCAACATTATGGATAACAGTACCAATAGGAATTCTTGATAGAGGAAGTGCGTTACCGGTTTTAATTTCCGCGTTTTCACCGGAGAGTAGTTCATCGCCCACTTTAAGGTTTACAGGAGCAATAATATAACGCTTTTCTCCGTCTTTGTAATGCAGGAGTGCGACGTTGGCAGACCTGTTGGGGTCATATTCAATAGCAGCGACTTTTGCATGGATATCCCTTTTGTCTCTTGTGAAATCAATAACCCTGAAATTTCTTTTATGTCGACCGCCTTTTCCTCTTACTGTGACCTTACCTCTGGATCTGCCGGAAACACGATTAATGCTTACAAGTAAAGTTTTTTCCGGTCTGGTTTTACTTATTTCACTAAAGCCGAGAGTTGTTTTGAACCTCTGGCCGGGTGTTGTCGGACGATAAGTGCGAATTGTCATCAGCTTTTAATCTCCTTTTTCTCTTTTTCTTTTTTTGTTGCTTTTTCAGTCTTTGGTGCAAGAAGGTTAATTGTTTGACCCTTTACCAGCTTTACTATTGCCTTTTTGCCTCCGCCAACAACTGCAAATTTTCTGCTACTTCCGATGCGTTTTACTTTTGAGGCAACTTTTATGACATTTACACTTTTAACTTTCACGGAAAATGCTTTCGATACAGCATGGGCGATGTCTTTTTTGCCTGCACGCTTATCAACTGAAAAAGCATAAACACCTTCCGAATTCTGGCGTGAAATTTTTTCCGTAACTATCGCGTCTTTGATAACAAGATTAATGTTCATATGAATTTTTCTATTGCTGCTTTTTCCAGAAATAGGTTATTAGTAGATAGAACTTTAAAAGAATTAAGATTTCCGGGCATTTCTATAGAAACGTCCTGCAAATTGCGGGTTGCAAGTTTTATATTTTGATTATCTTTCATAACAACCAGCAATGTTTTACCCGAAACCTCCAGTTTATTAAAAAGGCCAACTGCTGCCTTTGTTTTCGGAGTAATTTTTTCAAAAGAGTTTATTACTTTAATCTTGCCTTCCTGGCATTTTTTTGATAGTGCATAAATGAGTGCTTTATGCTTCATTTTTTTTGGGAGGGTAAATTTTGAGTCATTAGGTTTCGGACCAAATACTCTACCTCCTCCTGCCCAGAGTGGCGATCTGGTTGAGCCGGCACGAGCTCTCCCTGTCCCCTTCTGGCGCCAAGGTTTCTTTCCTCCCCCTCTAACCTCTGCCCTTGTTTTTACCGAAGCAGTCTGTGGACGAAGATTTGCAAAATAAATTCGGTTTGCCTGAGCAAGCAGTTTAGCATTTGGTTTTTGTCCGAACACTTCTTTTGGTAATGTCATGAAGCCCTGGGATTTGCCGGAAATATCAAAGATCGGGGCAGAAAGCGAACTAGCTCTTTTTGCGACGGGTTTCGACAGAGTTTTTTGCACTTTTGACTTTGTTTTCTTTGACTCCGCTTTTACTTTGGGCTGGAGTTTTCTGGCCTTACTTGGCATTTTCTTCAACCTCCTGGGTTGTTGTTTCGGGTTCATCTGTTGCTTCGTTTTTGACGTTTTCAAGAGTTTTTTCTATTAATACCGCTTCTTGGGAGGGTGAATCTTTAGTTTCAAGTCCGTCAGTTGCGTTTGAATGATCTTGAGCTGACCCTTCATCAACTTTTGCGATTTCCTCGACTTCTTCTGACAACCGGTAATTTGCCGGATTTTTGGCAATTCCGGTTTTTTCAACGATTACGATTCCATTTTTAGTCCCGGGAACCGGTCCTTTTATTAGCAGCTGGTTCTTTGTCTCGTCGATTGCGACAACAGCAAGGCCGGTAATTGTCTTAGTAGCATTTCCCATATGACCCGCCATTTTCTTACCTCTGAAGACACGACCCGGGGTGGTGGTTTGCCCAATTGATCCCGGAGCCCGGTGTCTATCTGATTGTCCGTGAGTCTTTGGACCTCCTGCAAAACCCCATCTTTTGACTCCTCCTGCAAAGCCCTTTCCTTTTGTGGTTCCGGTTACTTTGACTATGTCTCCGGGAGAAAAAATGGAAACAGTTAGCTTGTCGCCAGGTTTTATGGTCTTTGCCTCTTCCTGTGTGGACTCCGGTAATTTCACTTCTTTGACTATTCTTGGGGCAAAACCGGCAACTTTCACGAATCCATTTTCAGTTTTTTTGACATTCTTTTTTACGCCAGCACCGATTTTGATGTTATTTTCGTTTGCCTCGATAACTATGTTTGGACTGGCCTGGATAACCGTTACGGGCATACGATTGCCTCTCGCGTTAAAGCGAGCAGTCATTTCCTGCTTTGTTCCAATTATTGTGTTCATTTTTCTATAACTTTTTTTATGGCAGCAAAAAGGCAGGACTCCTTGAGATTTTCCCTTTGAAATTAAGGGTTTTCAGGTGCCCTACCAATTAACTTTTGTTAATTAGTCAGATGTATTACATCTTTATTTCAATATCTACGCCGGCAGGCAAATCCAAATGTGTCAGCGAATCAATAGTCTTATTGGTCGGTTCGATGATATCGATTAAACGTTTGTGGGTTTTGATTTCAAACTGTTCACGGGCATTTTTATCGGTATGAGGACTTGTTAGAACAATTAATCTTTCAACTTTAGTCGGCAATGGGATTGGCCCTGAAATCTTACCTCCGGTTGAAAGAGCAGTATTGATTATGTCGCGGCAAGCCGCATCGATTACCCGGGCATCGTAAGCTTTGAGTCTGACTCTGATTCTACCTTTTGGCATAAAGTTCTCCTTTTAATGTGCTACCTATTTAATAACGGTACACTGTCCTTTGGGACAAAATATTTTTCGGGAAACAACTTTGACTTATGCGTCTTGAGGAAAAATTCGATTAATATTCATATTTAATAAAATCCCCGACACTTTAAGTTTCTGAAAGCTTCCCGCCTCGCTGAGCTTCTCATTTTATCAAAAAAAATCCCCTTTCGGCAAGCCTAGGGGGAAAGCTTTTGGCTTAGGCGACAATTTTAGTAACTACGCCCGCGCCAACGGTGTGGCCACCCTCGCGGATGGCAAATCTAAGTCCTTCTTCCATTGCTACCGGTTCGATCAATTTTACCTTCATTGTGATGTTATCACCCGGCATTACCATTTCGGTACCTTCGGGAAGGGTAGCTTCACCGGTAACGTCGGTGGTGCGAACATAGAATTGGGGTCTGTAACCCGTGAAGAACGGTGTATGTCTTCCGCCCTCTTCTTTTGTAAGGATATAAACTTCTGCTTCAAATTCGGTGTGAGGAGTAGTTGAACCAGGTTTTGCAAGAACTTGTCCTCTTTCGACATCATCCTTTTCGATACCTCTCAATAAAACCCCGACATTGTCTCCGGCCTGACCTTCGTCGAGTTCCTTTCTGAACATCTCCACGCCGGTAACAACCGTTTTTTTGCTCGGCTTAATACCGACAATTTCAATTTCTTCGTTAACTTTGACGATGCCTCTTTCGACGCGCCCTGTAACGACTGTTCCTCTTCCTTTAATTGAAAACACGTCTTCAACCGGCATCAAGAACGGTTTATCCAAATCTCTTATCGGTGTAGGGATGTGCTCATCCACTGCTGCCATGAGATCTTCTATTGCTTTCATCGACTCCGCATCTCCTTCGAGGGCTTTCTTTGCCGAACCGCGGATTATCGGAACATTTTTGCCGTCATATTCGTATTTGTCGAGAAGCTCACGAACTTCCAGTTCAACCAAATCGAGAAGTTCCGCATCCTGGACCATATCTGTTTTGTTTAAGAAAACAACAATTGCGGGCACATTAACCTGGCGCGCCAAGAGGACATGCTCCCTGGTTTGCGGCATCGGGCCATCAGGTGCCGATACAACTAGGATTGCACCATCCATCTGGGCAGCTCCCGTAATCATGTTTTTAATGTAATCAGCGTGTCCGGGTGCGTCTATGTGAGCATAATGCCTTTTATCCGTTTCGTATTCAACGTGGGTGATGTTGATTGTAATTCCGCGTTGTTTTTCTTCGGGAGCGTTGTCAATCTCTTCGAATGCTTTGGCCTGAGCCATCCCTTTTTTGGAAAGGACACTCGTGATTGCCGAAGTTAGCGTGGTCTTACCATGGTCAACGTGACCGATAGTACCGATATTAACGTGTGGTTTTTTTCTTTCGAATTTTCCTTCAGCCATTGTAATTAAGACAAAAAATACAGTCTGCCTCTTGGCAGGCTGGATGTTGCATAGTTTATACTATTTACGCAAGAAATTGCAAGGGGCATTTTCTTGCGTAAACTAAAGAAATTGCAAGGGACAAAAAGCTTTATTGCTTTTTTGTGGATTTAATTCTCTGTTTTTTCGCCTTTTACTTTTGCTGCAATCTTTTCCGCTATATTAGTCGGTACGTCCTCGTAGTGTGACGGCTCCATGTAAGCGGTACCCCTGCCTTGCGTCATTGACCTTAATGTTGTGACATAACCCGACATTTCGGCAAGCGGGACTGAGGCGTTTACGATAATGGCATTTGCCCGATGCTCCGTTGATTCAATTTGGGCACGTTTTGCGGAAAGATCACCTATGACGTCCCCCATAAATTCTTCCGGGGCGGTAACTTCTACCTTCATTATCGGTTCAAGTAAAACCGGTTGGCCTTTTTTGGCAGCAGCTTCAAGAGCCATACTACCTGCTATTTTGAAAGCAATATCCGAAGAATCTACATCGTGATAAGTTCCATCGTACACAACAGCTTTGAGGTCTACAATCGGATATCCGGCAAAAACTCCTGATTCAAGCCTTTCTTTTACTCCTTTTTCTACGGAAGGGATATATTCCTGCGGTATTGATCCTCCCTTTATTTCGGAAGCAAAAACAAATCCTTCTCCTCGAGGTAGCGGTTCGACTCTTAGGAAACAGTGGCCGTATTGACCACGGCCTCCTGATTGTCTTATGTATTTACCTTCTCCCTGAGCAATTTGTTTAATTGTTTCCTTATAGGCAACCTGAGGGCTACCAACTTTTGCGTCAACGGAGAACTCCCGTTTCATGCGATCCACTAATATTTCCAAGTGCAACTCTCCCATTCCGGAGATAATTGTCTGGCCGGTTTCATGGTCTGCTCTAATGCGAAAGGTTGGATCTTCTTCGGAAAGCCTACCTAGAGCGTAACCCAGTTTTTCCTGGTCTGCTTTGGTTGTCGGTTCAATAGCAAGAGAAATAACCGGATCCGGGAAGGAAATTGATTCCAGAATTATCGGTGCAGTTTCTTCAGATAGCGTGTCACCCGTGCCCGTATTTTTAAGGCCAACGATCGCAACGATTTCGCCCGCGTAGGCTTCTGCTATTTCCTCACGGGAATTGGCATGCATTAAAAGTACTCTACCGATTCTTTCGTGAGCGTGTTTTGTGGTATTGGCGACACTGGTTCCGGATTTTAATGTGCCTGAGTAAATCCGTACATAAGTGAGTTTTCCAACGTGAGGGTCGATTTGGACTTTGAAGGCTAGGCCACAAAAGGGAGATTCAATATCGAGCTTTCTAGCTTCTTTTTCGTTGGTTTTTGGGTTTATACCATCGATTTCCGTGATATCAAGAGGTGAAGGTAAGTATTCGACGACAGAGTCGAGAAGCATCTGGACTCCTTTGTTGCGGAGGCTGGATCCGGCAAGAACAGGAACAATCTTATAGGCAATAACGGCTTTCCGTAATGCTTTTTTAAGTTTGTTTTTATCCAATTCTTCTCCACCCAGATATTTTTCCAGAAGTTCGTCGTCGTTTTCCGCAATTTTTTCTACCAGTTCCCCTCTGTATTTTTCAACATCTGCTTTGTATTCTTCGGGGATTTCAATTTCCTTAAACTCGAGTCCGCCTTTTTTTGCAGATTCTTCGTCCCAAACATATGCTTTTTGAGTAAGAAGGTCGATTACTCCACTGAAATCGTTTTCCTTGCCGATTGGAATATTGTAAGGGTAGGCAGGAGCGCCAAGTCGTTCCCGGACAGATTTAAGCGTTTCAAAATAATCCGCGCCCATTTTGTCCATTTTGTTAACAAAACAAATTCTTGGTACTTTGTATTTGTCTGCCTGACGCCAAACGGTTTCCGACTGAGACTGCACCCCTTCTTCGGCATCAAGTACGGTAACACCGCCATCTAAAACTCTTAAGGATCTTTCGACTTCCGCTGTGAAATCGACGTGGCCGGGAGTATCTATGATATTGATTCTGGCTTCAGTGTCCGCATATGGACCGGTCTTTGGAACCCAGAAAGTTGTGACAGCCGCCGAAACAATAGTAATTCCCCTTTCCCTTTCCTGGGCCATCCAATCGGTAACCGTAGTTCCTTCGTCAATATCCCCAAGTTTGTGAGTTTTTCCGGTATAAAACAAAATGCGCTCGGTGGTAGTAGTCTTGCCCGCATCGATATGTGCAATGATTCCGATATTTCTTATGCGATCTAGGGGATAAAGACGGTTTTGATCTTTTGCAGCCATGACAATTTTTATTATTTGGATTTTACCTGCGGGGAATTTTCGAGGCTTTTGATTTCCGATTCAACCTGGGTAATCATGGCACGAAGAACAGATACTTCCTCGTCTGCCAGTTCCCAGGCAGCATTTTCGTACAGACTGGCACCAGAGTCCTGGTAAGCTTCGCCATACCTGGAAAGAGCCTGCTTGAGCTTGACTTCTTTGAGCTCGGCAAGCTTTTCCCGAAGTTCCTTCAGTTTTTGCGATTTTGTCATCGGTTTTATTAATGTTTTTTGCATATTTTCCTTTAATTTTCGATCAAGATTCATTTAAGCAGATGTTTTTACTCTTCTTCAAGAGGCAAACACAGATGCGGATTATAACTCAGATGATCCAGTAAATCCAGACAGGGTGGGGAACCTTACCATCTAAAATGAGCGAAAGCCTTTAGACAGTGAAACTGTCGCAAGGCCAAGCGAATTACCAACGGAAGTGAGCGAAAGCCTTATTTGCTTCTGCCATCCGATGAATTTCTTCCCTTTTGGTAACGGCGGAGCCTGTGCCTTCTGCTGCGTCTGTTATTTCTTTTGCAAGTTTGGTGATCATTAGAGGTTTATTTTTAAGTTTCTCGAATTCTTTTGAGGATTTTCCACGGGCTGATGCAACCAGCCAGGAAATGGCAAGAGACAACCTTCTGGCCCCTCTAACTTCAATCGGCACCATGTAGGATGCTCCGCCAACTCTTCTTGGCCTGACTTCCATTTTTGGCGTAATATTTTCAACTGCTTTTTCCAGGGTTTGTTGAGGATCTTTACCTTTTGCCTTGATCGCATCTAGTGCACCGTAAACAATTTTTTCGGCGACAGTCTTTTTGCCGTCGTACATAATTTTATTTATAAGCTTGGCAACAATTGGACTTTTGTAAATGATGTCCGGTTGAGTTTGTCTTTTTTCGACTTTACCTGAACGTGGCATATGTTACTCCTGAGGCGGAGCCGCTGGTTGCTGAGCTGCAGTGGTTGCTCCGACGGCTGCTGCTGCTTGAGATCCTGACACTGCACCGGATCTTTTAGTTCCGTAAAGTGACCTACCCCGTTTCCTGCCGACTACGCCGGTTGTATCGTATTTACCACGAATAATATGGTATTTAACGCCAGGGAGGTCCTGAACCCTACCACCCCTTATCAATACAACCGAATGTTCGGCGAGTTCATGGCCGATCCCCGGAATATAGGCCGTAACTTCCTGTTTATTGGAAAGCCTAACTCTTGCCACTTTCCGGAGAGCGGAGTTAGGTTTTTTGGGTGTCATTGTTTTTACGATTACACAAACTCCCCGTTTTTGGGGGGACGGGTAACTTACATAACGGTTATGATGGGCATTAAAAGCGCGACGAAGCGCCGTAGCTTTTACTCTGCGAATCTTATTTGTCCTACCTTTTCTGATTAACTGGTTAATAGTTGGCATAATTTCAAATTCAAATATTAAAAATCAAAAATTAAGTCCAGATTATAACAAATGAGACTTAGGTTTTGAATTCTACTCTATCCTTGCCCTTTCCGGACTTGTTGGAATGAGCCTACCAATTATGACATTTTCTTTTAAGCCTAAGAGTTTATCTACTTTACCCTCGATTGCAGCTTCAGTTAAGACACGCGTAGTTTCCTGGAAGGAAGCAGCCGAAAGGAAACTGTCGGTGAAAAGTGCTGCTTTAGTGATGCCAAGAACAACAACCTGTGCTGTTGCCGGTTCCCCGCCTTCTGCAAGTACTTTTGCGTTTTCTTCGGTAAAACGGTTTTTGTCGATTAGTTCTCCGGGTAAAAGTACAGTGTCACCCGGTGATTCAATCCTTACTTTTTCACTCATCTTTCTAACAATCACTTCGAAATGCTTGTCGTTTATGACTACTCCCTGGGTTTCATAAACTTCCTGGCCACCATCGATTATGTACCGCTGGGCACTCCTTAAGCCGGAAATTGCCAGGACTTCTTTAATATCCAAGTAGCCTGAAGAAAGTGGCGTTCCGGCACCAACCAGATCCGAATCCGCAACTTTTAATTCTGCAGTAGGCGGGACAAAATATTCCTTTTCAACGGGCGGCTTCAGATTAGTACTTTTCAAAGTTATGGTGTACCCTTCCGGTGTTTCTTCTACTTTCGCTTTACCGGAAATTTCCGCAAGATGGGCAGAATACTTTGGAGTCCTGGCCTCGAAAAGTTCCTCGACCCGAGGCAGACCCTGGGTTATATCGAGTCCAACTATTCCTCCTGTATGAAAAGTTCTCATTGTTAGCTGAGTTCCCGGTTCTCCGATTGATTGAGCTGCAATTACTCCAACCGGTGTACCAATTGTTACCATTTTTCGGGTAACCAGATCCCTCCCGTAGCAAAGAGCGCAAAGACCATACCTTGCTTCACAGGTGAGGATGCTCCTGACATTGATTTCTTCAATCTGCGCTTTTTCAATTTCGTGAGCCGCTTCTTCGGTTATCTCTTCGCCGGCTTTTACAATAACCTTTTTGGATTTTGGAACAGTGATATCGTGGGTGCTCACCCTGCCTACAATTCTTAGCAAGTAGGACGCCTGTCTTTTGTCTTGTTTTGAAATAATAATTCCCTCTTTGGTCCCACAGTCTTCCATGCGGATAATGGCATCATGAGCTACGTCGACAAGACGTCTTGTTAGGTAACCGGATTCGGCGGTTTTAATTGCCCTGTCCGCAAGACCTTTCCTGGCTCCGCGGGCACTGGTGAAATATTCAAATGGCGAGAGCCCTTCACGGAAGTTGGATTTTATTGGTAGAGGAACGATTCGACCGGACGGATCCGTAACCAGACCACGGATTGCTGCCAGTTGTTTAATTTGTTCTGCGGTTGCCCTTGAACCACCCGAATCGGAGATAATTTTTATTGAATTATCCTGCGGTAAGTTACGCCATGTCAGGTCGGCAAGTTCATTTGTAGTTGATAGCCAAACTTCCTGAGAAAGCCTTTTTGCTTCTTCTTTGGTGATAAGGCCCATACTGAAGTTCTTTTCAATCGACTCTACTTCCTTATCGGCCTTATCGATGATATTCTGTTTTTCACCGACAATCAAACAATCAAAAACTGAAACCGAAAGGCCGGAAAATGTTGCACCTTCGAAACCGAATGTTTTTAACCTGTCGATAAGATCAACGACCTGGTCTTCCGGAATTTCGTCTATATACTTACTGATAATCTTTTTAATTGTTCCTGCACCAATGGTTTCATTGATAAATTTAGTCCCTTCGGGAAGCTGAGAGTTGAAAATGACTCTTCCTGCGGTAGTTTCTATTACTTCACCGTCTACAACTATTTTTAACTTTTGCCTAATAGCAATTTTTTGGGAGCTTACAGCACGTGCAACCTCAACCGCGCTTCCGAATACCGAATCATGTGCGTGAAGAGTTTCGTCCTGAGAGGTTAGGTAATATATACCAAGTGCCATTTCTTTATTCGGCAGAGTGATTGGCGAACCGTCGGCCGGCCGCAGCAAGTTTCTACCCGACATCATTAATTCTTTAGCTTCGGCTTGTGCCTTTTCGGCAAGAGGCAAATGAACCGCCATTTGGTCTCCGTCAAAATCCGCGTTAAACCCGGCACAGATACAGGGGTGGATGCGGATAGCATCTCCTTCTATGAGGATTGGGTAAAATGCCTGAATACCAAGGCGGTGAAGAGTCGGGGCTCGATTTAAGAGAATCGGATGGTTCACGGTGATTTCTTCGAGAATATCCCAAATCTCACCGCTTCTTCTTTCTAGGAAATGTTTTGCGCTTTTGACGTTTGGGGCAAATCCTCTTCCAATAATTTCCCTTAAAACAAACGGTTTAAATATTTCCAGGGCCATTTCCTTTGGAATTCCAGCTTCGCTTAATTTAAGTTCCGGTCCTACAACTATTACAGACCTTCCGGAATAATCGACTCTTTTTCCTAATAGATTTTGCCTGAATCTGCCTTGTTTACCCCTTAGCATATCCGAGAGGGACCTAAGTTCCTGGGAAAGACGAGTTGATTTGACACGTTGAGCGTCAATAAGAGCATCAACCGCTTCCTGCAGCATCCGTTTTTCGTTTCTTAAAATGATTTCCGGCGCACCGAGTTCGATTAACTTTTTCAGTCTGTTGTTGCGATTGATTACTCGTCTATAGAGATCGTTGAGGTCGGATGTTGCAAACCTGCCACCGGAAAGCTGAACCATCGGTCTTAGGTCCGGCGGAAGAACTGGGAGAATTTTGGTAATCATCCAGCTTGGATTTATACCTGCTTTTCTCATTCCCTCGGCCACCCTTAATTTTCTGGTAGCTTTAAGGTGTTTTTGACCGGTTGATGTAGCTATTTCTTCCCTCAGTTTTACCGCAAGTTGCGCCAAGTCGATTTTTTCAAGCACATTCATGACAGCTTCTGCACCCATACCAACTTTCATAAAATCTTCAGCTTCGTAGTCCATCAGTTTGAAAAACTCTTCTTCCGATAAAAGATCGCGGGTTTTAAGGGCCTTAACCATATCCGTGATATTTTTGTAAACTTCTTCCAGCCTTGACGATTCGAGCGCCGCATCTTCACGAAGTTTTGCCTGCCTTGCCCTGACGGTTAATTGTGCTTCTTCCACCTGGAGATCTTGGTGCTCTTTACCCTTACCCTTTCCTTTAGCTTTAATACTTTCAACTTCTTTTTTCCCGACTTTTGCTTCTTCTTCTAATAGCTTCTTGAGGTTTCCCTGTTGTTCCTGCTTTTTCTTCCCCATTTCCTGGTTGAGATTTGCGATAATTTCTTTTCTTTTGTCTTCGTCAACTTCGACTACAAGATAGGAAGCAAAATAAACAACAGCGTCGAGGCTTCTTGGGCTGATATCCAGAAGTAAGCCAAGTTTGGACGGACTTCCTTTGAAAAACCAATTGTGGACAACGGGTGCTGCCAGGTTAATATGGCCCATTCTTTCGCGACGTACCCGGGATTGGGTGACTTCTACTCCGCATTTGTCACAAATAATCCCCCGGTACCTGATCCGCTTATATTTTCCGCAGTAGCACTCCCAATCCTTTGTCGGGCCGAATATTCTTTCATCGAAAAGGCCGTCTTTTTCCGGCTTAAGAGTCCGGTAATTTATGGTTTCCGGCTTGGTAACTTCACCAAATGACCAGGTTTTAATATCGTCTGTTGAGGCGATTGTTAATTTTAGGGATTCGAAATCTATTAGTTCGTTCATCTGACTCCTTCCACTTCCATGGCACTATCACCCTTTGCGATTTCAGCTTCGTCTACCACAGTGAAAGCTTCTGTCGCTTCTTTGAATTCTTCTAGTTTTTTTGCCTCTTCTGCTGAAGGAATTTCTTCCGCTTCTTCTATTGTTTTCGCGCCGATCGTTGAAACATTGAGGCTTAAGCTGTTTAACTCTTTAACAAGCACCTTGAATGATTCCGGAATTAATGCCTGTGGAATTTCGTTACCTTTAATAATTGCCTCAAATGCCTTTGCTCTGCCGACAACATCGTCTGATTTGATTGTTAGCATCTCCTGTAAAGTGTGTGCTGCGCCGTACGCTTCCAGTGCCCAAACTTCCATTTCTCCAAGTCTTTGGCCTCCCATCTGAGCTTTGCCACCGAGCGGTTGCTGGGTTATAAGTGAATAAGGACCGGTTGAACGGGCGTGGGTTTTGTCCTCTACCATATGGATTAGCTTCATTATATAGCTGCAACCAACAACAATCGGCCT
This sequence comes from Candidatus Curtissbacteria bacterium, assembly GCA_016198325.1. Lineage (GTDB taxonomy): Bacteria > Patescibacteriota > Microgenomatia > Curtissbacterales > GWA2-41-24 > JACQIV01. The sequence goes on along the minus strand of JACQIV010000005.1, from coordinate 3,128 downwards.
GTCGAACGGTTTACCGGTTTTGCCGTCGTAAAGTGTGATGCGGCCATCAACAGGGAGTCCCGCTTTTTTCAGTTCATCCTGAATGTTTCCCTCGGAAACATGTTCGAATACGGGAAGCGCGACTTTGTAATTTAGGTTCTTGGCTGCCCAACCCAGATGCGTTTCCAGAAGCTGGCCAAGGTTCATGCGGGAAAGAACCGAAAGCGGACTGATGATGATATCAACCGGTGTACCGTCCGGAAGGTAAGGCATATCACTTGCCGGGACAATTTTGGATATAACACCTTTGTTCCCGTGACGACCTGCCAGTTTATCACCCACAACAACTTTTCTTATTTGGGAAACTTTTACGATGATTTTTGTAATGACACCGTGCTCAAGCTCGTCGGCGTTTTCGCGGGAGAGAATTTTTACGTCAATCACGGTACCTTTTTCTCCGTGGGGCATCCGCAGGGATGTATCTCTGACTTCTCTTGCTTTTTCGCCGAAAATTGCCCTAAGAAGTCTTTCTTCTGCCGAAAGTTCCGTCTCGCCTTTTGGTGCAATTTTTCCGACCAGAATATCGTTGGGGCCAACATCCGCACCCACAACAACAATTCCGTTTTCGTCCAATTTGGCTAAGTCTTCTTCAGAAACGTTCGGGATATCCCTGGTTGTTTCTTCCGCACCTAACTTTGTTTCAACAACGGATGTTTCGTATTCTTCTATATGGATGGAGGTTAAAACATCCTCCTTAAAGAGCCTGTCGGAAATCACAATTGCATCCTCGTAGCCAAGACCCTCGTAGCTCATATAGGCAATCAGAAGGTTCTTGCCCAAGGCAAGCTCGCCACCGTCGGTTGCCGCTCCGTCTATAAGAACATCACCTTTTGAAACGTGATCGCCAACTTTAACCCTAGGCCTTTGGGAGTGGCATGTACTTTGCGGTGACCTCGTAAATTTTTGAATCGGAGTTGTTTCTTCCCCGCCTGAATACTTAACTGTTACTTTTCGACTATCGGCATAAACGACTTTACCGTCTTCCCTAGCGAGCGCAATCCTGCCCATGTTTTCACCTACAACCATTTCCATCCCAGTGCCGACAACAGGTGATTCCGGGTTTATACAAGGAACAGCCTGACATTGCATGTGGGTTCCCATAAGTGCCCGGTTTGCTTCGTCGTGAGCAAGGAAAGGAATGAGAGCAGCTGACGTACCAACAATTTGCCTCGGTACTATGTCCACAAAATCAACCATGTTTTGGTGTGCTGTTGTAAATTCTCCTTTAGACCTAACAGGTACCCTTTCCTCGGCAATATAACCGTTTTTGTCTATTTTTATTTGTGCATTAGTGATTGAATAATCCTCTTCATCGTCTGCTGCAAGATAGACTATTTTGTCTGTTACACGGGCTTTGCCGTTCTTGCTCTTCTCGACCTGGAGGTAAGGAGCTTCGAGAAATCCGTGTTCATTTACACGGGTATAAAGTGATAAATATGTGACCAGACCAATATTTGGACCTTCCGGTGACCGGATCGGACAAATTCTTGAGTATTGTGAATGGTTGATATCGCGAATCGAAAAAGCCGCCCTTTCCCTGGCAATGCCACCGGTTCCCATAACGGTGAGTCTTCTGAGATTGTCCAGTTCCGAAAGTGAATTGGTCTGATCGAGAATAGTGGAAAGCTGTGAAGATCTGAAAAATTCATTAATTGCTGAAATTATCGGGCGGGCATTTATTAAAGAGGCCGGAGAGGGGATTGTGTCAGTCGGCGTAAGGCTCATCCTTTCTTTAATAACCCTTTCCAGTCTTAAGATTCCGACCCGGAAAGCGTTTTGGGCAACCAGTTCTCCGACACGCCTTACTCTCCTATTTCCCAAATGATCAATATCGTCCAACCTACCTTCGCCTTTCATTAATTCGAAAAGGTAGGTAATTGAAGCAATAAAGTCTTTGGTCGTTAGAATTTCACTGTCTTTTTGCTCCTGGATAGTGTTACCGATTACATCTTTAACTTTTTTTAACCGTTTTTCCATTTTGTACCTGCCAACTTTTCCGAGAGAATATCGCCTGTCCGAAGAAAACATATTTTCGACTAGAGACCTTGCGTTATCCAAAATTACGTGGTCGCCTGGCCTCATTCTTCGGTAAATTTCAAGTAGCGCTTCGTCCTGGGAAGTTGTTGGGTCTTTGGCAAAGGTATTGTCGAGAAGTTTTTTGGCCTGATCGTCTTTTAAGAAGCTGAAAAGCTGATTTATTGACGCATTATCGGAAAATCCTATGGCTCTTAGAAAGGTGGTTACCGGAAATTTTCTGCGTCTGTCTATTTTGACTGTGATGATGTCGTTTTTTGTGATAGCAAATTCCAGCCAGGATCCTCTTAGCGGTCGAATTTCACAGCTATAGAGGGTTTTTCCCGTTGTTGGATCAATTTCCGCGGAATAGTAAACGCCGGGAGCCCTAACCAATTGGCTAACGACTGCCCTTTCGATACCGTTGATGATAAATGAACCCTTGTCCAGCATGAGGGGAAGATCGCATAGAAAAACTTCTTGGCTAACCCGGCCACCAGTTTGCTTGTTAACGACTGTTGCTTCTACTTTGATGGGGGCATCGTAAGTTACGCCTTTGTCGATAGACTCTTCCGGTGTGTGTTTGGGCTTACCAAAGGAATATTTGCCGAAAGATAATGTGAAGTTTTTTTCCGTAAAATCGTCAACAGGGGAAATTTCTTCTATGATTTCCCGGATACCGGTTTCGAGAAACTCAGCAAAAGAAGACCTTTGTATTTCTACAAGGTCTAGTTCAGGCAATTTAATATTTGACTGCTTTCCCCAGAAGGTTCTATCTGCCACTAGAATAAGCCCTTTATATTTGGTGTTTAAGGATCAATCCGAGACGAGTAGTTCGCCAGTTAAATCAAGTTGTGCGGGGTGATCCACAGGAAAACACAACGAACAAAAAAGGTACAAAAAGTACCTCCCTCTTATTTAGGAATTAGCTTTTTATACCATTTAGATTTACTTTTGTCAATTATTGTACAGTATCAGAGTTTCGTTTACATCATGACCCATAAGATAGGAGTCGTGGTTGACGATAAAGTGCTCGATTCGCTCCTGTGGTGTTCTCTTCTCCATACCATAGCCAC
>JACQIV010000003.1 GCA_016198325.1 Candidatus Curtissbacteria bacterium | reverse complement strand
GATTTTAACTGTCTCGGTTAAAAGACTTCAGGAAAATACAAGAGATATACAACTTCATAATTCGAACTTCAGACTTAAAAATTCTAAAGGAGGGAGGTGAATAAAATGGGAATAACTTTAAATTCTCGTATTCTTTTGGCAGCTGCATCAATTCTCGCCGCCGCCGCTCTTGTAGTTGGCGCCACCTTCGCGTTCTTCAGTGATACAGAAATCTCAACTGGAAACACATTTACCGCCGGAACACTTGAAGTAGATATCACTGATCAAAATGCAGACACTCTTTTTGAAAGCGAGGCCATTGTTGGAAACTGGGCCCCTGGTGATCAGAGTTTCGTAAATTTTGATGTAAAAAATGTTGGTACTTTACCTGTAAATCTCAGAGGTTTTGCGGCGGGGTCGTGGGGAACCAATGAATTGGACTCTCAAAATATGGTCAGAGTTGTTCAAGTAGAAAGATGGGATGGCTCAAGCTGGGTCAACATACAATCTAATCCTTCTGGGATCATTGGTTATTTTTATTGGTCCCCTGATGGAACTAACACTGCACTATACACAGTGAATGCTGGCGACAGGGCACAACTCAGGTTAACAGTTGAATTCGATGAAGATGCTGGAAATGACTTTCAAGGACAGACGTTTACGTCATCTTTACAAGTAGAGGCCAAACAGCTTAACGATAATACAACTTGGCCATAATCAAAAGCAGACCGGGCGGGGGTTCCTGTCCAATATTAACTTCCGCCCACCTGCATCGCTTTGCGAAGCATTGCGGGCAGGCCCTTCTGCAATGTCATCATGTTTTAGTGTTTTAAAACGCTAAAACGAAGGAGAAAAATTGAAAACTATTTTCAGCACAGTTAATTACATTTTCGCGATTGTCCTTTCGGCTGTCGCAATAATATTTGCTTTAAGTGCTATTCCGGCTTTCGGAAACCGTGCTTTAATCGTCAAAAGCGGCAGTATGGAGCCGGCGATAAAAATCGGTGATCTTGTTGTCGTCCAAACCGGCAAATCAATTTTCGGCAATCAACAAATAATTTACAAAACCGGGGATATCATTGCCTTCAAAAACGCCAAAAGCGAAAAGGTAATAGTCACTCACCGAATTGCTGGCGAAGAAACCAGAAACGGCCAAACTTTTTACAAAACAAAAGGGGATGCAAATAGCGAACCGGACAACTGGCTTGTCGCAAGAGGCGATATTTTAGGAAAAGCCGATACAAGGCTCCCCTATATCGGAAAACTTTTGAGTTTTGTTAAATCCAAATACGGCTTCCCTTTGGTAATTGGCCTGCCTGCCCTGCTTGTTATCCTCTTCGAAGCAGTCTCTATATATAAGGAAATAAGGCGGCAAAAGAGCTTGTACAGGCAGGAACAGCCCACCCGGACTTTTGCCCACCTCAGGATCATAATCCCCATATTTTTCAGCGTCCTGTTAATCCAATCAACCTTCGCCTATTTTTCGGATACGGAACAAAGTATAAATAATACTTTCACCGCCGCAGCTTCCTTTCCATCAATTGTTGCCGACCATATTGTGATTAGCGAGGTTCAAACGAATGGGGGAACAGGTGGTGGTCCAGAAAAGCTAACAGATAAGGATTTTATCGAACTCTACAATCCGACTTCATCAGCAATAAATTTAGCTGGCTATAGATTAGTAAAAAGGGTCGGAAGCGGTGTTCCGACAGACGATAATATCTTTACATTCACTTCTTCGCACAGCATTCCAGCGCGTGGTTTCTTTCTTTGGGCGAGCAGCGAATCACCGGGATTTGCAACATCAATTGGAGCAGACGTAACAAGCTCTCAAATAATTGCAACAGCTAACAACAGTATTGCAGTAAGGCAAGGTTCTCTGGACTCTGGGCCAATTATTGACGCTTTAAGCTGGGCAAGCGTTTCTGGCTCCCTAACTGAAGGAACTCGTTTCAGCTCTAACTTAGATGATAACCAAAGCATGGAAAGAAAAGCCAAGTCGACATCCACTGTTAGTTCTATGGGTAGCGGCGGCGCTGATGAGTTCAAAGGTAACGGTTTTGACAATAATGACAACGAAACAGACTTCCTCTTAAGACCAATTTCTCAACCGCAGAATAGCAGTAGTTTGACTGAATCATTATGAAAAAAAATATAAAACTAAAGCTTAAAATTTTCAGGCTCGCAATTTTTGCGGTTTCTTTTGCACTCTTAATCAATTTTGTTTCACCGAAATTTTTTGAAAATACGGAAACATTGGCAGTTGGTGACATCGAAGTTAATTGGGGGGTTGCCGATGGAAACCCGATTTTTACAATAACAAATGCCGCTCCCGGCGATACGGTAACGAGGACGGTCCTCGTTACCAACAATGCTACAAGCATGAGGCCGGTTGGGGTTAGGGGAACCGAACAGGCAGGGGACACAATAAAAGATGTTTTGGAAATTGAAATAAAAGCAGATGGATCAACGGTTTACGGAGGGGGCGGAACAAAAATACTTTCTCAGTTCTTCACGGAAAGTGCCGGCCCTGACGGAATTTTTCTTACCAATTTAAACCCATCAGAGTCAAAAACAATAGAATTCATTATCACTTTTCCAGAAAGCGCAAATAATGATTTTCAGAATAAATCCACAACTTTTGATTTAACAATCGGAATCTCAATCGACATTCCGGATGAATGTGAACTTCTGGAACTTAATCCAACACCGATAATCGGCTCGGCAAAAGCAGAAACTTTAACGGGAACTCCGGGTAACGACCTAATAATGGGCCTTGAAGGTGCCGATAAACTAAACGGCAATGGGGGAGACGATTGCATTTTGGGAGGAAACGGTGCGGACAGGATAAACGGTAACGCGGGGAACGACGTCATTTTCGGTGAAGACGGGGCCGATACAATCCATGGTAATAACGGCGACGATTTTATTGTAGGCGGCAACGGTGCAGACACGATACAGGGAAACAACGGCGAAGACCAATTATTCGGCAATGAAAATCCGGACACTATAAGAGGCGGGGAAGGCAACGATTATATAGAAGGCGGTTCAGCGCCCGATTCTCTTTATGGCGACAACGGGAATGACACTATCTTCGGGGGTGAAGGAAACGACACCATACAGGGCGGAAACGGAAACGATAACTTAAACGGACAATCGGGAATAGACACAGGAAACGGAAACAGCGGAACGGATACTTGTCTCAACTTCGAGACGCAGTCAGGTTGTGAACTTTAAAATCTATGAATTACCAACTATGCACTGCGAACTTTTTTTTGAAAGGAGGTGAAAAAATGAATAAGTATATTTACAAAATCGGAACTGCAGCGACAATTGCCGGACTCCTTGGTGCAAGCTTTGCACCGGCTGTATTAGCCGAAACTGTTGAAATTTCCGGCAACGGAAATAATTCAAACAACACGGTAGCTATTAACAACTCTTGCAGTATTTCACTGACCCAAAAGAACGTTAACAATGTCAGTGTAAACGTAGCAGTTGGAGCTTACACAGGGGGAAATACGGCCAGCGGCAACGTTGGTGGAGATGTTGATATAACAACCGGCAACGCAACTGCGGACTTAAACGTAACGGTCGGCGGTTCAATAAATACTGCTACCCCAGCCGATTGCTGTGATTGCCTGAGCCCTGTTACGGGCGTATTGATTTCCGGTAACGGAAATAATTCAAACAACACGGTTGCCCAGAATAATTCAGCATCAACGAGCTCGACTCAAAAGAATAAAAATAAAGTAAGAGTTCGTGCGAAAGTAAAAGCTAAAACCGGTAAGAACACCTCAAATAATAACGTAGGTGGAACAACTTCTGTTGGTACCGGAGAAGCAACATCAACTATTGGAGTAACCGTAAGTGGTGGCTCAAACAACCTTTAGAGACTCGGAGGTTAATAGTAAATTTCAAAAAGCCCTGCCCATCCGCCAAACGGCGGAGCGGGGCTTTTTATTGTTTGAAAACAAAAAATGCTCATTAAACAGTTATGACCTAAATATTTACCCAATATCATACCACACGAACTTGACAACTTATAAGAAAAGACTATAATTGCATCAATTAGAATCAAACTGATTCATTAATTCTGCCCCAAACAAATAATGTTAAGTAAATACTTCAAGTATTTACTGCCCATGCTAGCAGCCATCATCCTGGTCTTCTCTGTTGTTGGCAAGATTAATCTAAATGTGCTTGCCGACGGTCAGGGTAGTGATGCTATTTGTTCAAGTACTGATACCTCGATAGATCCGGACGATAACGAAAGCCAAACGCCCTTTGTTGTAAATTTTGATGCGGGAGCAGGGAATATAGTTACCGGGGTCTGCATTAAATCCGGCATCAATATGTTTGGAGGTAACCAACACAGCACTTTAATCACATCAGATGGTACTCTCGAAAATGGTTGTTATACAATTTCCGGAATTGGAACTCAATTCTTAATCGTAACACGGAACAATTCAGGTAATACTTGTCAAGGGATTAGCCATCTAGATATAGAAATAACTCCCGTAACAAGTCCTTCACCGACACCATCGCCTATTCCAAGCCCGTATCCTACACCCAGCCCATCCCCGGAAGTTTCACCAAGCCCAAGTCTGTCTCCGGAGGTCAGTCCGAGTCCTACCCCTTCACCAAGCCCAACTCCTTCACTATCACCTAGCCCGTCACCATCGCCAAGTCCGGATGATGAATGCAACGGCATTTGCGATGACACCGGAGGAATTCCTTCTCCAAGCCCAAGTCCGTCGCCCTCACCCAGCCCGTCACCGGAAGTAAGCTCTTCACCGTCGCCTACCACGGAAACTAAAACAGAAGACAAAAAAGAGGAAAATAAGGACCAGGGTGGCCAAGTTCTTGGAACTTCCACATCTTCCGGACCAACCATTCTCGCAAGCACGGGAAACTCCCAGAACTATCTTTTATTTGCTCTGGGTTTTAGCTTTATCCTATTCGGATTAAACCAATTAAGGGTAAAACCCCCAAGATAACTGCATTGAGCGTATCATCCGCCTTATAATATAATTACCGAATAATGAAAGGCGTAATTCTTGCAGGGGGACTCGGCACACGGCTTTATCCCCTAACCCACGCAACCAATAAACATTTACTCCCGGTTTTCGATAAACCGATGGTCTATTACCCGATTAAGACTCTTACCTCTGCCGGAATTAAAGATATTCTTGTGGTTGTGGGAGGACCCCATGCCGGAGATTTCATAAGAGTTCTTCAAAACGGAAAAGAATTTGGAATAAATCACTTGGAATATGCATACCAAACCAGTGGAGATGGTGGAATAGCGGATGCCCTAAAACTTGCCGCTGATTTTGCAGATCAATCCCCGGTAACAGTAATTCTCGGTGACAATTGCACGGATGCAGATATTTCCGAAGAAGTTAAAAATTTTAAAGAGGGCGCTGTAATTTTCCTAAAAGAAGTAGAAGACCCCGAGAGGTTTGGCATTGCCGAACTCGACCCCAACGACAAACAGAAGGTAATAGGTATTGAAGAAAAACCTCAAAAACCTAAAAGTAACTTAGCAGTAACAGGTGTATATATCTACGACGGAAAAGTTTTTGATTTTATAAACGAGATAAAACCGTCTGCGCGAGGCCAGCTCGAAATAACAGACGTAAACAATATATATATAAAGGAAGGAAACTTGCGCATGGCAAATCTCAACGGATTTTGGTCCGACGCCGGAACTTTTGACAGCCTGTACCGAACCAGTGTCTATTGGGCAAGAAAAAATCTGGGTAAAAAAGAAAAGGAACTTACCACTTTCGAATGAAGCTTCTCACGTTTTTGCGAAGTAAAAAGGCAAGGTTTCGATTTAAATTTTCTAAGATTAACTTGGAGAAAATTTAATGAGAGTCCTTATAACCGGTGGGGCGGGATTCATAGGTTCTAACTTTATTCATTATTGGATTAAGAAGCATCCGGAAGACTATATCGTGAATCTGGACAAGCTCACCTATGCAGGCAATGCCGATAACTTAAAGTCAGTGGAAAATAACCAAAATTATTTATTTATTAAGGGTGATATCTGTGACCCCAAAATTGTCGGGGAGGCGATGAAAGGTGTAGATGTTGTTGTTAACTTTGCTGCCGAATCTCACGTCGACAGGTCAATTCTGGATCCCTCACCTTTTATCACCACCAATGTTTTAGGAACACAAGTTTTATTGGAAGCTGCCGCAAATGCCAGGGTGAAAAGGTTCCATCATGTTTCTACAGACGAAGTTTTTGGGGCACTTGGTCTTGCGTCATCTGAAAGATTCAGTGAAGATACCAATTACAACCCTAGAAGCCCTTATGCCGCATCAAAAGCGGCATCCGACCATCTGGTAAGGGCATACTTTTATACTTATAAATTACCAATAACGATAAGCAATTGTTCCAACAACTTCGGCCCTTACCAATTTCCGGAAAAATTAATCTCACTTGCAATTACCAACTTGCTCGAGGGTAAAAAAATTCCTATTTACGGGGACGGGCTATATGTCCGGGACTGGCTTTATGTGGAGGATCATTGCGAGGCGATTGATTTAATTCTTAGTAAAGGAAAAGAGGGTGAAACATATTGTGTAGGCGTCGATAACGATATCGCAAACATAGACGTCATAAAAAAAATTCTGAAAATGCTCGGGAAAAGTGAAAAAGACACGGAACGGGTAAAGGATAGGCCCGGACACGACAGAAGGTATGCTATAAATTCCGAAAAAATTAAAAAAGAACTCGGATGGCAATCTAATCATACGTTTGAAAAATCACTCACTCAAACCGTAAAGTGGTATCAGGATAACAGCAACTGGTGGAAAGCGTTAAAAAACAAAGAATTCGACGCATATTACAAAAAACAATACAAAACCCTAAGCTAGATGAAGTTTGAGTATTTGGATTTTGCAAATCAAAAAGACATTATCGAAGGTGTTGTTCTTAGAAAACTTACTATTCACAAAGACGAGTCGGGAATGCTGGTCGAAACACTGCGCAGTGATTGGCGGGATGTTGTTGGCAGTGATTCTCCATTTGCGATGCAATACCTGTCCCAAACCCCAACCCAAGTTGCAAGGGACGAAGACCAATGGCATTTTCACAAACACCAAAAAGACCGCTTTATCTGTATTTCGGGCAGAATCGTTACTGCACTTTTCGATCCTCGCGAAAGTTCGCCTACAAAAGGAAAATTAAATTTATTTTTACAGGGTCCGGACAAAGCGGAAGAAATGTATATGGTTCTGATTCCCGAAGAGGTTTATCACGGTTTTATGGTTATTTCGAAATCACCGGGTTACCTGTTAAATTTTCCCACCCAGCTTTATACCGGTCAAGATGAAGGCAGAATAAAAAATGATGTCTTTAGTTGGCAAGATGTCCGATTCGACTTTTCCTAAATCAATTGCAGTTCTCGGTCCAGAGTCGCTGGTTGGCTCGAGATTCTGCGACATGGCAGAAAATAATTTCCGGTTGATTAAAACGGACAAAAATAAACTGGATATCTTAAACGGTCCTGCACTATCTGCTTTTTTTTCAAAAAACCACTTTGACTATATTATTTTATTCGCGGCATTTACCGATGTTGACCTGGCAGAAAAAGAAAAAGGAAACAAAGAAAAATTATGCTGGAAGCTGAACGTAGAGGCTCCTCAGAATATTGCAAAATTATCAAAAGAACACAATCGTAAATTGATTTTCATTTCAACCGACTTTGTATTTGACGGGCAAGCGGGCCCTTATAATGAATCGGACAAGCCGGGAGGTAATCCGGAAAAAATCTCCTGGTATGGACAAACTAAGCTGGAAGCGGAAAAAATCTTAAGTGGGATTCTTGATGACCTGATTACCGTAAGGATCTCATTTCCGTACAGGGCAAATTTTCCGCAAAAATTGGATTTTGCCAGGAATATACTGGCAAAATACCTCGAAGGTACTCTCTACCCCCTGTATTCCGACCAAAAAATTACCCCGACTTTCGTCGATGATTTATTCCCTGCACTTGATATTGTTTTAAAATCCAAAGAAACGGGAATTTTCCATGTTGCCAGTAGTTCGGTTACGACCCCTTACGATTTCGCAAAATTATTATTGGAAAAATTTGAAAATAAACCGGTAAAAATAACGGAAGGCTCTTTAAAAGAAACGATGAAAAAAGAAAGTATTGCTCCTAGGCCAGTATCCGGTGGACTTGTATCAAGAAGAATATCAAGTCTTGGCTTCCAGCCCACTGACTGGAAGGATGGGATCGGAAAGCTTTTGTCACAAAATACCCAAAATTAATTGATTTCAAATCGAATATTTGGCTAAAATGATTAAACTTAGAAAATGACAATAACAGTAGTTGGAGCCGGATACGTAGGTCTTGTCACGGCTGCAGTTTTTTCCGATCTTGGTAATAAAGTTTTCTGTCTGGATTTTGACGCAAAACGGATTGAAAATTTAAAAAGGGGTAAATTACCCTTTTTCGAACCTCAACTGGATGACTACCTCTCGAAAAATTTTTCCCAAAAAAGGCTTTTTTTCACGACAAGTTATTCAGAATCGGTCCCAAAATCCCAAATAATTTTGGTTTGCGTCGGTACTCCGCCTAAAGAAAACGGGGAAGCGAATCTCACTTACCTGTTTAATGCCGTCGAGGAAACCGCAAAGCATCTTTCCGGCTATACCCTAATTGCAATTAAAAGCACAATACCGATTGGTTTTGAAGACGAAATTGAAAGTGCAGCTAAGAAATTTGCAAAAACCAGATTTGAATTTGCTTCCTGCCCGGAATTCCTAAGGGAAGGGACAGCCATCGAAGATACCTTGCATCCCGACCGGATTGTTATTGGTACTTCAAGCAAAAAAGCCCAAAAGGTGCTTCTGGAATTGCATGCCCCCCTTGGAGGGGAAAGAATTATCTGCGACACAAGAAGTGCGCAGCTTATTAAATATGCGTCAAATGCTCTGCTTGCCACCAAAATCTCGTTTGCAAATGCAATAGCCAACATTTGTGAAAAAACAGGTGCAGACGTCGAGAAAGTGTTGTCCGGTGTAGGTGCAGACAAAAGGCTTGGCCGCTCTTTTCTTTATCCGGGAGTGGGTTATGGCGGTTCTTGCTTACCAAAAGATGTCCTGGCATTTGCGGCAGTCGGAGATCACTTTAATTATAATTTCGACCTATTAAAAACCGTCCACCGGATCAATGAATCGCAAATAGACTTTTTCTTAAATAAAATAAAATCCGCATTTAAAAACAAGTCACTCGTTTCCAAAAAAATTGGGATCTTGGGTCTTTCGTTCAAGCCGAATACCGATGATATAAGGGAGGCCCCGGCAATAAAGATTATTAAGAGGCTGATTCAGGAAGGAGCGGAAGTTACAGCTTTTGATCCGAAAGCTAATGAAAATGCAAAACAGGAAATACCGGAGGTAATAATTGCCAAAGACGAATATGAAACCGCAAAACAAAAAGATTGCCTGCTCTTGCTAACCGAATGGCCCCAGTTTATTCAAATGGATTATGAAAAGGTCAAAACTATTATGGCCTCCCCGATTTTATTTGACGGCAGAAATGCGCTTCACAAGGAAAAACTTGAATCAATGGGTTTCAAATATATTGGCGTCGGAAGATGAAAAAGGCATTAATAACTGGTATTACCGGATTTGCCGGAAGCCACCTTGCGGAACTTCTCTTAAAGGAAAAATTAGCAGTATGGGGATTTCATCATCCAAAACATCCAACGGCAAATATTGCACGAATTCAAAATCACTTGAAGCTCCTGCCATGTGATTTATTAAAAGAGAAAGAAGTTACAAAAAGTGTCAAAATTATAAAACCGGATTTTATTTTCCACTTGGCCGCCGCCGCATCTGCCGCCCAATCTTTTAAAGACCCGTCTGCCATTCTGCAAAATAATATTGAAGCCCAAATTAATTTACTGGAAGCGGTAGCAAAGTACACTCCGGACGCCCGCGTGCTGGTAATCGGCTCCTCAGAAGAATACGGAGAAGTTGAAGACACAAGTCGCCCGGTCACCGAAGGAACTGCCCTAAAACCTCATTCACCCTATGCTATTTCAAAAGTTGTCCAGGATTTACTGGGATATCAGTATTATTTAAACAGAAAACTGAAAATCGTAAGGGTCAGACCGTTTAATCATATCGGACCCCGCCAGGCCCCTGATTTCGTCGTCCCGTCTTTCGCCTCCCAAATTGCCATTATCGAAAAAAAGGGTAAAGGAAAAATCAAAGTCGGAAATTTGGGAAGCTGGAGGGACTTTACCGATGTAAGGGATATGGTAAAAGCTTACTTTTTAGCTTTAAGCGGAAAGTGCTCATACGGAGATGTATATAACATAGGTTCGGGAAAAGCTGTCCAGATAAAAGAAATCCTCCAAAAACTCATTTCCCTATCAAGTGCCAAAATAAAAGTAGTTGTCGGCAAAAGCCGTTTCAGGCCGGTTGATACCAGAAAAATCATTTGTGACTATAGTAAATTTACAAGAGCAACAGCTTGGAAACCAATAATTAAACTTGACCAAACCCTTTCTGATACAATTGACTACGAAAGAAAAAGACTCCAAGCAAATTAAAATGGCGCAAAAAAGTGCACTTGTAACAGGTATAACAGGGCAAGACGGGTCCTATCTGGCCGAACTTTTACTTGCAAAAAACTACAAGGTTTATGGGCTTACCAGAAGAACATCAACGCCCAATTACGAAAGAATCAAGCATATTGAAGATAAGATTGAACTAATCCCTGGCGATCTTCTGGACCAGCAGTCGTTAACGGCAGCAGTCGAGATGTCAAATCCGGACGAAGTCTACAACTTAGCTGCACAAAGTTTCGTTGCTACTTCGTGGTCCCAGCCTGTTTTAACCGGGGAATTTACCGCGCTCGGTGTAACTAGGATGCTTGAGGCGCTTAGGCAAGTTAAGTCAAAAGCAAAATTTTATCAGGCCTCCTCGTCGGAAATGTTCGGAATGGTTAAAGAAACACCGCAAAGTGAAAAAACCCCGTTTCATCCCAGAAGCCCATATGGCGTTGCCAAAGTATACGGACATTGGATTTCAATAAATTACCGCGAATCTTATAACATGTTCACAGTATCCGGAATTCTCTTTAATCACGAATCACCAAGAAGAGGCCTTGAGTTTGTAACAAGAAAAATATCCCACGGAGTCGCAAAAATTCACTTAAGGGAAGCGAACTTTATCGAACTGGGTAATCTGGAAGCAAAAAGAGACTGGGGATTTGCCGGCGATTATGTAGAAGCAATGTGGTTAATGCTCCAGCAGGATAAGCCGGACGATTACGTCATTGCAACCGGGGAAAACCATTCTGTAGAGGAATTTGTAAGAGAAGCATTTGAAGCGGTTGGAATATCCGACTGGACAAAATACGTAAAAGTAAAAAAGGAGCTTTTTAGGCCGGCCGAAGTAGATTTTCTGATCGGCGACTCAACTAAGGCCAGAAAAGTCCTCGAGTGGAAGCCCAAAGTTACCTTTCAAGAACTTGTTAAGATGATGGTAAAGTCCGATATCGAACTCCTCCAAAAGAATTCCAAATGAGGCTAGTTGTTAATCTTCCTACTTATAATGAGAAGGAAAACATCGAGGAAATTATTAAAAAGGTTTTGCACGAGCAGAAAAACCTGAAAAATATTGATCTTCATGTACTCGTTTCAGATAGTCACTCGCCGGACGGAACTGCCGAGGTCGTCAAAAAAATCTCAAAAAATAACCCTAAAGTCCACTATCTCGATGTTAAAATCAGGGGACTGGGTGTTGGAATAGTCAAGGGACACCGGTTTGCGATTGACAAACTGAAAGCCGACCTTCTTGCACAGCTTGATGCCGACCTTTCACACGACCCCGCTTCATTGCCGCAAATGGTCGGTCTTATAAAAAAAGGGTATGACCTGGTTAACGGCTCAAGAATGGCCAAAGGTGGGCAAAATTTACTTGGTTGGCACAGAAGATTATTTACCAGAGGTTCTGCTCTTTACTGCAAACTAACCTGGGGCACATTCTCATTGACCGAATATACAAATTCATACAGGGTCTTTACAAAAAAATTATTTGAAAAAATAGACTTTAACAAAGTTCCCTGGAAATCAAAGACATATATTATTCAGCCGTCGTTTCTTTATGCAGCTCTTACGGCCGGTGCAAAAATTAAAGAAGTCCCAATTATTTTCAAAGACCGCAAGAATGGTTATTCAAAAGCACAAATAATTTACTACATATTAGATGTATTGAGGTTTGGACTAAAAGTTAGGCTGCAAAAATCACGGACGTTTGCCAAATTTTTAATAGTTGGGGCACTAGGTTATTTTTTAAATTCCGCCGCTCTTGGGTTATTAAACCGTGGCCAAATTTATTCTTTACAGCTATTTCCGGAACCCCTTCTTGGTTTTTTGCCCTCAATCCCGGATGCGCCAAAAATCATCTTTTTAACAATAGATAGATTACTGATTGCTTCCATTATTTCAATCGAACTTTCAATAATTTCAAACTTTCTCTTTCATGAAAACTGGACTTTTAAAGACAGGTCTCACAAGGGGTCACCATTCTTGAGGTTTTTGAAATTTAATTTTACATCTTTAGGTAGTCCGACAATTCAACTGGCAAGTATTTTATTCTTTGCAAGAGTCCTTAATAAACACGAACAAATTGGCCTAGCTGTTGGGGTCGTTTTAGGTCTTTTTATGAACTATACTCTTAACTTGCTTTGGATTTGGAAAAAAAGCGAGAAGACATCCGGCAATATAGAACTGGCTTAAAGGTGAAAACCTCTTTTTCCAGAATTCAAATAATACTACTTATATTACTTTTAAGCGTCTCCATTTTTCTAAGATTCTGGAAAATCAGGGACTACATAGTTTTCCTCGGAGACGAGGGAAGAGACATGATAGTGATGAGAAAAATCTTTACCGAAAAGGACACTCCGTTTATTGGCCCCACAGCATCTGTCGGAGGATTTTTCTTAGGGCCAATCTATTATTGGATGGCAGCACCTTTCCTATTCATCGCAAGATACGATCCTGTTGGTCCGGCATATATGGTTGCAATTTTCGGTGTGGCAACTGTTTTTTTACTATTCAAATTCTTAAAAGAAATTGCCGGTTTTTATCCGGCAATGTTAGCAGCTTTTCTTTATTCCACCGCTCCGTTAATAGTCAGATATTCCCGTTCTTCATGGAACCCAAACCCCATGCCTTTCTTCTCACTACTGCTTTTCTACTTTCTTTATCTGGCGATTTCACGGAAAAATTACAAACTGCTTTTTGTGTCGGGACTGGCTTTTGGCTTTGCAATTCAATTGCATTATCTGTCCATTATTCTCGTACCTATATCAGGGTTAATTGCATTGATATGTATTCCCCCTAGGAAATGGGCAATTAGCGCAATTGCAGCAGTCCTTGGTTTTCTTGTTCCATTTTCGCCGTTTCTATTTTTTGAAATTAAAAACAATTTTCCGAATTTTAGAACCATTATAGAATTTGTTTCCAGAGACGCAAATTCTGGTTTCAAGTCCCTTAACCCTTATTGGATATTTATTGATATCGGCAATATTTTTTTCGAAGCAATATCAAAAGTTGAGAAAACTTTATATACAAGAGCAGCATTTATTATTTTAGTATTTGCAACCTTGTCCTCTCTTGTAATAAATCTTAAATCTGTAGAAAAAAGGACACCGCTCATTATCGCCATTGTTTGGCTACTTGGAGGACTTGCAGGGCTTAGATTTTACACTGGAGCCGTTTATGATTATTACTTTGGCTTTTTATTCCCAGCACCATTTTTCTTATACGGGTTAACTCTTGGGCATTTTTTTTGGGATAGGACTTACCTTAAAACCGCAGCTATTGCATTAACAATATTTTTGATTTTTGTTTTTCAGAAAAACGCATATTACAAAACTCCTCCAAATAGGTTGATTCTTCAGACGTCAGAAATTGCCAATCTTGTCATCGAAAAATCCGAAGGGAAAGAGTATAACTTTGGTTTAATTTCCGAAAGTAATTCTGACCATGCGTATCGCTATTTTTTAGAAGTTAAACATAAAAAACCCAAGGAACTTGAAGAAATCGTAACAGATCAGTTACTAGTAGTTTGTGAATCTAAGGTTTGCCAGCCGCTTGGACATCCCGTATGGGAAATTGCGGGATTTGGCAGAGCGGAAGTTACAGGCGAATGGTTTTTTGAAAAATACGGTATTAAAGTTTTCAAGCTTGAACACTGGCCGGGCGCACCTTCGCCGGCAGGCAAACCTGCAATAAAGGGAGCTTAAGTGATCACGCATATTACAACAGCAGCTAAGTTCAGTAAGGAAGATATAAAAGCAATCTTTTCTCTATCCGAGAAAATAAAATCTCAAAAATTTAATAAAAAATTATTGGCAGGAAAAGTTATGGCTACTCTTTTTTATGAACCTTCGACAAGAACCCGCTTGTCTTTTGAATCGGCAATGATTCGCCTCGGGGGTTCTGTTATCTCGACTGAAAATGCATCAGAGTTCTCCTCTGCAGTCAAAGGGGAGACGCTTGAAGACACAATCAGAATAGTGCATTCTTATGCCGACGTAATCGTACTTAGGCATTTTTCCAAAGGAGCGTCCGAAATTGCATCAAAAATATCAGCTGTTCCAATTGTTAATGCAGGAGATGGTGCTGGGGAACATCCAACGCAGGCATTATTGGACTTATTTACTATTTGTGAAAATAAAAACATCAATGGTCTTAAAATTGCCATGGTGGGAGACTTGAAATTCGGAAGAACGATCCACTCTCTGCTTAAGCTTCTAAGTCTATATAAAGATGTCGAAGTAAAATTAGTCGCTCCAAATCTACTTGGACTGCCAAGTAGTCTAAAACTGGAGCTTTCCCAAAAAGGTCTGCATTTAGAGGAATCTGAAAATTTAAAAGACTCACTCTTCCGGTCGGACGTTCTATATATGACACGGGTTCAAAAGGAGCGTTTTACTAGCGAAAAAGAGTATAAAAAATATTTTGGCAAATACATTTTGACCAAAGAACTGGCCCGCAAAATGAAAAAGG
Source organism: Candidatus Curtissbacteria bacterium (assembly GCA_016198325.1). Classification (GTDB taxonomy): domain Bacteria; phylum Patescibacteriota; class Microgenomatia; order Curtissbacterales; family GWA2-41-24; genus JACQIV01. The sequence goes on along the minus strand of JACQIV010000003.1, from coordinate 3,093 downwards.
ATGCGATAATTATGCATCCACTACCCAGAGTCAACGAAATAGCTCCAGAAGTAGATAAAGATCCCCGCGCCTTTTATTTTATGCAAGCAAAAAACGGTTTATTTGTAAGAATGGCCTTACTCTCCTGGATTTTCCATAAAAGTTAAATGCCAAACTTATTGAAAGAAAAAAAGGACCTATTAATTTATTTATTTCTTCTGTTTTTTTCTCCTATGTTTTTTTATAACCTTGGTGGTTATTCATTGGTTGACTTCGATGAAGCTTGGTGGGCAGAAGTTGCAACAAATATTTTAGAAAGGCGTAACCCTTTAGTTTTGTACTTTAACGGACAACCCTCTTTTTTTCACCCGCCTTTCGGCTATTCACTTATTGCCATCTCGCAAGGTATTTTTGGAGTTAATGAATTTGCATCAAGACTGCCTTCAGCGGTTCTTGGTTTTGGATCAGTTCTCCTGATTTATCTTATAGGTAAGCAATTATTTTCAAAGTTTGTGGGTTTAACTTCTGCACTAATGCTTGCATCATCCGCATGGTTTGTTTTTCGCTCAAGAAGTGCAAACCTGGACTCTATTCTGGTATTTTTCTTTCTTTTGACACTCCTATTATTTATTACATCAAATGGCCGGAAACGATTTATTTATCTCTCAGCTGTTTCATTTTCACTCCTTTTTTTAACCAAAACTTTTATAGGTGTTTCCGTGCTTATCCCCATATTTGTGTATTTTTTACTCAATCGTAAAGATTATAAGTTCAAAATCCGACATTATTGTTACACGTTTTTGTTTTCGGTCTCGGTCCTTACGCCATGGCTCGTTGCAAACTACTTGGAATTTGCAAATTTTCGGTTTCTAGAGCGGCTGTTTTCAAATGCACTTAAGGCACACAATAGAATTCCACCGGACATAACCGGAATTTATAACTCTACACCGGTTGCATACTTGCACTTCGGGATCAGGGAGTGGTTTTACCCCGCAATAATTGGGTTTTTCGGGAGCTTCCTGTTTGTGAAGAAATATCCTAACATCCTGGCCATTTACGCCTGGATTATACCCTTAATGTTTGCTTTCCTAACGAACAGAGAAACGGCAATTTGGCACATTCTACCCCTCTATCCGGCGTTTGGCATTCTTATAGGCGTCTTCCTGGATGGTTCCTTAGAATCTTTCAAAAAAATTCTTAATTATTTGAATCGAAAAAAAATTGGAGACATTATTCTTAAATATGTCACTTTCTCAATCTTAATCTTGCTCACAGTTTTAAGCGGAAAGCAGATCATTGAATTTAAAGATGATATTGGCATGTTTGGCAGTCACCAAACCGATATTGCTGCAGTTTCAAAATCAGCTGCAAATTTTCCTGACTCCCTGTATCTCGATAATGACCATTTATTGCCAAGCACCGTTTTCTATTCAAAAAAAAACGTAAAGGTAATTAGGGAACTACCCGGAACATTGAAAACCGCTGAAGGGTTTATCATTTCCGGCCCAAAACCTTCATTGTTGATAACAGAAAAATGGCGGTTAAAAAAAGATAACATGGAAGAATTTACTTATGAAGTATTAACGGAAAGCGGGGAATATCTATTAATCCGTCCATTGTAAGCTTTGACAAACCTTTATCAGACACTTGATAATTAACTAAAGATGGCAATTTTACTGAGCGTAGTTATACCGGCATACAATGAAGAGCCAAACTTTGAAAAAGGGACGCTTGAAGAAGTTACGGATTACCTTAAGAAAAAGGATTATCAAAGCGAAGTAATAATTGTTGACGACGGGTCGGACGACAAAACAGCTTCGCTCGCCCAGGAATTTGCAAAAAAACACGACAACGTAAGAGTTGTCAAAAACCCCCACCAGGGCAAAGCTGAAACCGTCAAAACCGGGGTTATGGAGGCGCAAGGGGAACACATTCTCTTTACGGATTTCGACCAGGCAACTCCGATTTCCGAAGTCGAAAAGTTGTTACCCCTTTTTCCGGAATACGATATTGTTATAGGATCAAGGCAACTTCCGGGTGCAAAAAGGGAAAAAGAACCAATCCACAGGCATATTATGGGACTTGGGTTCAACATTCTTGTCCAGATGATTGCCGTTCGGGGAATTTGGGACACTCAAGCCGGGTTTAAATGTTTCAAAGGAAAAGTCGCCAAGGAATTGTTTGGAGCACTTAAAGTTTACGGAAAAGGAAAACAAGTTAAAGGTGCCCTTGTTACCGCTTTTGACGTCGAACTCCTATTTATCGCCAAAAAAAGGGGTTATAAAATAAAGGAAGTGCCAATTGTCTGGCACCATGTTGCAACTTCGCGGGTAAACCCGATTAAAGATTCGCTAAGAATGCTTCGGGATGTATTAAAAGTCCGCCTGAACGATATAAAGGGAGTTTACAGAACAGCTTGACCCCCTAATATTTCCAAAAGTGGCTAATCAGCCTCCAGCTCACTCACATTTTTGTTTGTTCGAGACTGAATATTTTTAAGAAAAGTGTCAAAATATCGGAGTTACTAATCATTTCTCGAAGGTGTTGGTTATCTGTGTGTTATTTCTGTAAAATAATTCGATGACCAATAAATTAAAATATTTCTTCCTCGTCTATATATCGATTTTATTCTTAACCTCAGTTTTTTCATATTCGTATGTAGATCTAAACCTGACTTTGATAAACAACCCGGCGGTATTAAAATTAATCAATTTTCTTCAAGCAATTGCCTATTTCAATAGGCCGCTTGCAACTTTTATCTATTTATTCTCAGTTTTTACACTTTTTTCTGCATTTGGCTATTTGCTTTATCAGACATTTAAAAGAAATCTAGAGTTGGGAACGATTAGAAAAATGGTTATCGTGGCAACTCTAATAATGGTTTTTGCTTATCCATTCCTTTCGGCTGATTTATTTAATTATCTTTTTGACGCAAAAATCGTTTGGCTTTATCACCAAAGTCCTTACTCCCACAAACCCTTAGACTTTCCCCAGGACGACTGGTTGAGGTTTATGAGGTGGGTACACAGATATTCTCCCTACGGCCCGGTGTGGATTGGAATGAGCTTACTCCCTTCAATTTTTGGATTTGGTAAGTTTATCCTCAATTTTTTT
>JACQIV010000006.1 GCA_016198325.1 Candidatus Curtissbacteria bacterium | reverse complement strand
CTTGAAGACGTTAAAGAGAAAACTTTGGTTGCCGGAGTGCCGGCAGAATTTAAGAAGAATTTGTGAAACTCTACGAATTTGAAGGGCACCGGATTTTGGCAAAGGCCGGAATCGAAAGCCCTTTTTTTATAGTCTGCGAAAATTTAGAGGAGGTTGAACAGGCCAGAATGCGGCTTAGTTTCCCAATTGTTGCTAAGGTGCAGGTTCTTTCGGGAAAACGCGGGAAAGGCGGGGGAATTAAAGTCGTTTCTTCCGAGAAAGCTTTAGTCGATTTTTGCCGCGGAATGTTAGGAAAAAATTTTTCGGGCGAGGAAGTAAGGTTTATTTCACTTACACGAAAGATCAATATAAAAAGCGAATCGTATATTTCGATTACTTACGATACTTCCACAAAAACACCTTTTTTGATGTATTCCGCTGAGGGCGGGATGGATATTGAGGAGCTGCAGAAAAATAATCCAGAAGCAATCCTGAGAGTAGAAATTGACCCGTTAAACGGCCCGAAAGAAAAAGATTTAAAAAAACTGGGCAACGAAAAGCTAGCCGATTTTGCTTTGAGACTTTGGGATGCGTTTGTTGCTTCCGATGCAAGATTAATTGAAGTAAATCCATTGGCGATTGATGCTGAAGGAAACTTGGTTGCGGTTGACGCAAAAGTAATCCTCGACGATTCGGGGTTAGCGCGGCACCGCGACTTGGAGGTTCTGCCAAAGGGGGCGGCAAGCGCGATTCCAACTCAAAGAGAAATAGAAGCGAAAAAAATAGACGAGGAAGATTACAGAGGAAGCGCAGGGTCAACTTTTATAGAATTTGACGGCCCGCCTCGCATCGCGGGCGAAGCGGGAGATATTGCGGTTCTTGCCTCCGGCGGGGGGGCGAGTCTTTTGGTTATGGACGCTTTGATTGCAAACGGCGGAAAACCTGCAAATTATACGGAGTATTCGGGCAACCCTCCGGCGGAAAAGGTAGAGAGGCTTACGAAGATAACTTTAGAGAGAGAGGGAATTTCGGGTTGTCTTGTTGCGGGGGCCGTTGCAAACTTTACCGATATTTATGAAACCTTACGCGGATTTGCAGAAGGTTTAAAGCAAGTAAAACCAAGAGTAGATTTCCCGATAGTTGTAAGACGCGGCGGGCCGAGACAAAAGGAAGCCTATGAAATGCTGACTAAACTTGGGAAAAAAGAAGGTTATGATTTTCATCTGTTCGGGCCGGAAACTCCCATTTCGGTAGCAGCCAAAAAGATGGTTGAACTGTCGGTGGCGTACAAAAATAAGAAATTCTCTTCATAGGTCGAATTATGCTTTTACGTCCGAGCTTGTCGAGAATTTCAATATATGATCTTAGTTAATCGAGAAACAAAAATCTTAATCCAGGGTATTACCGGTCGGTCGGGATTGCAGGTTGTCGGGGAACTGGCAAAATACGGAATGAATGTAGTTTCTGGCGTAACCCCCGGTAAGGGTGGTCAAGAAGTTGAAGGGATTCCAGTTTTTAACTCTGTGAACGTGGCAATAACAGAAAAGGGAAAAGTTGATGTGGCGATGGTATATGTACCGCCACTAATGGCAAAAGATGCAGCACTTGAAGCGATTGATTCGGAAATTCCACTGGTGCATATCTTTGTCGAAAAAATTCCCATTCTGGATGTTTCTAAAGTTTTAACTTGCGCCAATAAGAAAAAAGTGAGGGTACTGGGGCCGGCATCGGTTGGTGCAATTTCTCCGGGTGAGGGAAAGATCGGGTCTATTGGCGGTCCGGATCCGGATAAAGTATTTTCCAAAGGGCGGATAGGTGTAATTTCCAAATCCGGCGGAATGACAAGCGAACTTTCAATGTTGCTTTCGAATGCAGGGATGGGCCAGTCGACCGCAATTGGAATCGGGGGAGATTTACTGCTGGGGACAAATTTTTCAAGTTTGCTTTTGGATTTTGAAAAAGACAACGAAACTAAAGCGGTTGTAGCATTTGGTGAGGTAGGGGGCAGTGCGGAAATAGAAGCTGCCAAATTGCTAAGTGACGGAATGTTTACCAAACCTTTTGTGATTTTTTTGGCTGGACGATTCGCGGAAAATTTACCGAAAGACACAAGCCTTGGGCATGCCGGCGCAATTGTCGGGCTTGACTTTTCTATGGACGATAAAATTAAGATGCTTAAGAGTTCCGGTGCTTTAGTAGTCGATAATTTTGAAGATATACCGAAAGTCCTTAAAAAATTGATCAGGTAGTCAGGTTAACAGGTTGTCGGGTATACTATAAGCAAAAGTTTATGGCGAAGCCATACCGCACTTCAATAACTTCCCATCAGGACGGCAGGATTTATGTTTATGGTTACGACCTTATAAATCTTGCCGGAACAGGTTCTTTTACGAAGGCAATTTATTTAATCCTGAAGGGTGAGATGCCGGACAAAAATTCCGAAAAAATGCTGGATTCGATGCTTGCCGTTGCAATTGACCATGGAGTGGAGCCTGCGTCGGTTGTTGCTGCTAGAAACATTTATTCGGGAGGTAGCCCACTTCAGGCAGCTGTTGCCGGTGGAATCTTAGCGCTTGGTGAATACCATGGTGGAGCAATTGAAGGCGCCATGGAAACCTTTAAAAAATATGAGCAGGCTGGTGTGAGGAGCTTGATGGAAGACTTTGCAAAAAGTGGGCTAAGGGTTCTTGGATTCGGTCACAGGTACTACACATCAGACCCGAGGACCCAGAAACTCATTGAAATTTCAAAAGAGCTGGGCTTTTTTGGGAAATATGTAAAATTTGCCGAGAAACTGGAGGAAGAGTTTTCAAAAGGCGGTAAAAAATTACCATTAAATATTGACGGTATATTTGCCGCGCTTCTACTTGAAATGGGATTTAATCCGAAAACCGGCAAAGGGTTCTTTATCATTGCCAGGACTCCGGGATTGGTTGCACATGTTGTGGAAGAGTCATTACGGGAAAAGCCTGTTAGAAGGCTTTCGGATAAAGATATAGAATACGATGGTCCAAGGCCAAGAAAGTAGAGGTAAGTGTGGTTGTTTTTGGGATTGATCCGGGTACTGCTACCACAGGCTATGGGGTGATTAAAACAAGTGGCATAAATGGCGCTACAAAATTTCAACTGATAGACTATGACTGTATTTCAACCCCTAAGGAATGGGAAATGCCTTTGAGGTTACTTTATATTCATAAGGAATTAAAAAGTCTACTGAGGCAGCATAATCCTGATTGTGTTATTGTTGAGCAATTGTTCTTTGGTGTTAATTCGAGAACGGCAATGACAGTCGGTCAGGCAAGAGGAGTTGTACTAGCCGCCGCCGCATATTATAGGCTTCCTATATTTGAGTACCAGGGTCTTCATGTAAAGTCGGTTTTAACGGGGAGCGGGAAAGCGGATAAAAAGCAAATGCAAAAATCGGTAATGAAATATTTAGGGAAACGGAAGTTAGATAAGCCTAAAAATGGGTATATAGATGATGCTGCAGATGCATTAGCAGTAGCAATTTGCCACGTTCTAAAATCAGAAATAAGTAGCCCGAAATCTAAAAAATAATTTTTTTCGAATTTTGATATTTATATTTTTGAATTTTTTATTGAGGTAGGGAAGTGGCTGAGAGAACAGGATTACTATCACGGATCGTAAGTTATCAAATAACTAAGCGTCAGAGGTTTGTCTTGATGGCGTTTTATTTGACGGTTGTTTTAATCTTTACCCAAACGGTAGGGGAAAACGTTAGGTATCAGCTTGTTACTTTCCTGGCAGCATCTACTCTGTTCCTTTCTGTATTTGCGCTTTGGGGAGAACTTTCCGGGATTAAATACTTACTTTTGCTGATTTTACCGATTTATTTTGTAACCGGTTCATCACTTTTTTATTTTCTTTTGCCAGTCAGATGGTTAACAAGGCTTCCGTTCGCGCTTGCTTTTGGGATTTCCGTTTACCTCTTAATGCTGACTGCTAATATTTTTAACGTTGCGGCAATTAGAACTATTGCGCTTTTGAGGGCGGCGCATGCTGTCGGACTTTTGTTTTCTCTGGTTGCTACCTTTTTTCTTTTAAATGTACTCTTCTCGCTGCATTTACCGTTTTATATAGTTGTGTTGGGATCAATACTTATTACCACGCCTCTTTATTTGATCGAACTTTGGTCCTATGAACTTGAAGACTTTATTTCCAGGAGGGTCGGGCTTTATACGGGAATATTTACGGTGATAACTGCTCAATTTGCACTTGTTCTTTCTTTTTGGCCAGTTGTACCAATCAATGGGGCACTGATTATCTCAACTGTAATGTATGTGCTGCTTGGTCTTGCGCAATTTGCTTTCGCTGACAAGCTAAAACGTAGACAGGTTTATGAACACCTTGGAGTAGCCCTTATTGTATTTATCGCGGTAATACTGACTACCAAGTGGGGCGGGTAAGCATGAGTCCGGTTTGAGGCTAAATAGCCACGTCGATGTGAAAACCTATAGTATATTACGGGGGAGTCTATTTCAGGGTCAATCTTCTTAAGTATTTTCAAAGAGAGTCAAAATTAAATATTTTATACAGTTTATTTGGATTTTTTTTGGAGGGCAGGGGAAGGAGTAGGGGGCGAAGGTGTGGGTAAATGATATAGTTAGATACGTTGTGAAAAGTGGAAGGTCAATGGCGTGAAAATATTGAATAAATAATTATCGGTCATGTATTTAATGCAGATTTACGTTCATGAACTTATTGTTTATGTGAAATTCTTTCAATACTATGAGGCCTTCTGTTCTGTGAAGGGTGGCTTGCGGGAATTCTGTCAGGCTTACAGGATGACTGCTAAGTGCAAGGTCCGACCATTGGGAAAGACCCCTTTCGGGGAAGGGGTTAATAAGGGTATATTAGTCATTTAATATTTTCCATTTGTCATTTTGTGTTACGGTCTGGTTTACTGTATTACTCCCTTTTATCTATGTTAGGAGAATAATTGCTATTATGTCGCACAATAATACTTTTGCGACATAATGTAGGACACGGAGAGGGAGAAGTGACTGATTAATTAATTTCCAATTTCAAATTATAAACACTGGAGAACCCCTATTTTTGTTTTTGTTCTTATTCTATTCATTTGTTGCTTTTGATGTATTTCTCCCCTATTTGTTTTGTTTTGTTAAATTAAAGTACTTTTTGTTCTTAAAATTAGTATATTTACGGTTCGCGTATATCAACCATACGCCAAAAGACCCGTTAAAACGTCTTTAATAGGCCCGTTGAACTTGAAAAGACTGTCAAAATGGTCTAAACTATTGTTGATTGAGCGGACGAACTTGCCTCAATTTATATTTTCCTGTAGCTAAATGAATATAAGAGAAATCGAAAATATTTTGGCCAAATTTTTATATGATTTGGAAACGGAAGACAGACTTGTAAGGGTTGGGCTAAAGGATAAACTCGAAAGCGCCAAAATTTATAAAAAATATGAACGGTTGTTTTCCCAAAACACATTAGAAAAAATCGGGAACTTTCGTAAAGAAGTTTCACGCAAGGATAAAGAGCTTACTGACCGAATTTATTTTACTTTAGTTTCGGGTTTTGTTGGCCAGAGAGTTGCGCCGCTCGAGGACTTAATAAAAACATATTTTGCGAATGCCACTACCAGACTTGGCAGTGAAAAGATTTCCTATTTTGAAATTGCACCAAAAATAGCCAAAGAAACAATCTTCGACAAGCGCGAAAAGCTTGATAGTGCGGCTCTTGCCGTGGTTACCAAAGCAAATCCGAAGCAACTTAAGCTTCTTATCGATGAGACCTCTGTAATAAAAGACTTGGGATTTAAAGGTTATCTTCACTATTTTTCCGAATCTAAAAAGGTTAATTATGATCAGTTTTATAAAGTGATTAAAAAAATACTGAAATTGACCGATAAAATTTGGCTTAAGACTATGGGTCGGGTGAGTCAGGAAGTGCTGCGGAAGCCGTTTGAAAATTTAAATGCGGTCCATATGGGCTACCTACGCTCCCTATCGATGTACGATAATTTTTATCCTAAAGAGAAGGTTATAACTGCTTTTACCAAATTTACAAATGACTTGGGCTTAGTTGACCTTCTTAATAATATTAAGATTGACGACGCAAACCGTCCCAAGAAAAATCCCCGTGCAGTGTGCTATTGGCCAAAACCACCTTCGGAAGTTCATTTGGTGATTAAACCAATTGGCGGTGAACAGGATTTTGAAGCGGCATTCCACGAAGGCGGACATGCACTCCATGGCGCCGCAGTTTCCGAATCTTTGCCGTTTACGTTCAGGGCACTTTCAAGATCTAATGCTTTAACCGAGGCATACGCTTTTATATTCGAGGACCTAATTTTTGACCCTGTCTGGCTTTCGACTAATTTGAATGTAAGCGCATTTACCGGCAATAAGATCTTGTGGCAGGCTACATTTGTTAATTTAATGCTGCTTAGAAGGTATCTTGGCAAATTTAGCTATGAACATGGGATGTTTTCTAAAGACGATATCAAAAACGGGCCAAAACTTTATGCAAAAAACTTGAAAGATGCGACAGGATTCGTTTTTAATCCTAGCAATTGGCTTAGCGATATGGATAGCGGTTTTTATAGCGCGGATTATTTGAGGGCGTGGATAGGCGCGGCTCAGATAAAAGATTATGTAGTAAAAAAATTCGGTAAAAGATGGTTTGAAAATATAAAAGCCGGAGAATATTTCCGCTCGCTATATGCCCGTGGGGTGACTGACGAGTTGGAAGATGTTGTTAAAAGGCTTGGTTATGGTCCTTGGGATATAAGTTATTTGGTTGAAAACTATAAAAAAGTATTAGGCTAAAGGGATGAGGACGGTCCTCGTTGAAGATTATCCTATCAGCGTGCCGACTTGCTCACCTGAAACCGCTTTTTCAATATTCCCCTCTTTATTAAGGTCAAAAACTAAAATTTTTATTTTATGGTCCATACACATGGAAAGCGCAGAGTTGTCCAAAACTTCTATTTGTTTATCCTTGATTGCATCCTCATAGGATAATCTGTTGATTTTCTTTGCATCTTTGAATTTTTGGGGATCTTTATCGTAGACGCCATCCACTTTAGTAGCCTTTAGTATTACTTCACAATTTGTTTCCAGAGCACGCAGGGCCGCGGTCGTATCGGTTGTAAAATAGGGATTACCCGTCCCACCGGCAAAAATTACTGCTCTCCCCTTTTCCATGTGCCTAATTGCCCTTCTTCTTATATAAGGCTCGGCGACGTCCTTTATTTCTATTGCGGAGAGGACTCGTGACTGCTGCCCTTCTTTTTCGAGGGCTGCCTGAAGAGCCAGGGAATTCATAATTGTTGCAAGCATTCCGATATAATCGCCGACTGTTCTTTCGAGGCCGTGGTCTTCTGCCGTTGAGCCGCGGAAGATATTGCCTCCACCCACGACAATTGCGAGTTGGGTGCCTTCTTTGGTTGCCTTGATTATTTCTTTTGCCAGCCACTGGGTGAATTCTGGGTCTATGCCGTGTTCCCTTTTACCAAGGAAGGTTTCTCCGGAGAGTTTTAGGAGGACGCGCTTATATGCTGGCATTTAGTTGATTTTAGCAGGAAGAATTTAATTATGTCGAGCCGAGTCGAAAGCTTTTAGTGTTAAGCCACCCATTTAAGGTTGAACCCCAATGAGGTCCGACCTCAATGTGTTATTATTTTTTTATGCCGTCTAAATATGTAGTTAGAACTTTTGAGGAAAATGCTGCTTTCCATGTTTTTCATAGGGGTATTGAGAAGAGAAAGGTTTTTGTTGATAAACAAGATTATGATAGATTTCTTAAGTACGTATCAATTTATCTATCGCCTCTTGATGTAATCTTAATCAAATATCCATATCTCGAAATAAGGTTGCAGGCAAAAAATTTAAGTAAGGAAATTGATCTAATAGCTTTTTGTCTTATGCCTAATCATTTTCACTTCTTAATATTTCAAAAAAGTCGTGATGGAATTTCGAAATTCATGAAGCAGTTATTAAATGGTTACACTAAGTATTTTAATAGAAAGTATGATCGGGCTGGGAATTTGTTTGAGGGTAGATTTAAGGCTGTGTCAGTTAAAGACGATGAATTGATGCTTCACATATCTCGCTATATACATTTAAATCCCTTAGTCGCCGGCTTGACAGAGGATGTTTATGGTTTTCCATGGTCTTCGCTTCAATATTACACAAACAAAACCAGGGTTCAGAGCATCGACTTTCTGAGCACTGATTTAGTTTTATCCAAATTTAAAAAAGAAAAAGATTATAGAAATTTTATTGACAATCAAAAAGATTACGCTAAAGAGCTCTCTAGAGTAAAAAATTTAACGATTGATTAACTGTTGGATTGAGGTTTTGAGGTTGAACCTGATTGAGGTTCAACCTGGTTTTATCGTGCTCCGGGGAGTTTAAACAGGATTCGTTTATATTTGTGTATTTAGTTGATTACAACAAAAGGTTTTCACCAGATTCAACTATAGGTCTTATTTATGTGCAGTGCATCCTTGATTAGCTGTTTTAAAGGTGGATTGACATGTCGCACAATAATGTCCCCCGCTTCGCTTGTTTTGATTTTGTAGCGGAATATGTCGTAGAATCTAGTCATGGATGTTACTGCCCTTGTTGACGAATTCCTGGAATACCTGGAGATTGAAAAAGGCCTCTCTCCCCTAACGATACGTGATTACCGGCATTACCTTAATAATTTTTGCATGTGGTCCAGGGTCAACTCCCCCATTTCTAAACCCTCTGACATGACAATTGAACTTGTACGTAAATATCGTGTATATTTGGCCCATTACAATAGCCCAAACGGTAATCTGCCGCTTAAAAAAGTAACCCAGAATTATTACGTTATAGCGTTGAGGTCTTTTCTGCGTTACTTAATAAGGAAGGATATGGATGTTGTTACACCGGATAAGATTGATCTTCCTAAGGTTGAATCAAGATCGTTGAAATTTCTCGACCGTGACCAACTAGAGCGGCTTCTTGCCCAGCCGGATATTTCGATTGATCGTGGACTTCGTGATAAAGCAGTAATGGAAGTTTTGTTCTCCACCGGGCTCCGTGTTTCCGAACTTTGCCGGCTTAACGTAGACCAGGTAAATATAGAACGTGGTGAGTTTGGAGTGATCGGAAAAGGAGGAAGAGCAAGGGTTGTTTTCCTTTCGGACAGGGCAAAGTTGTGGCTTGGGCGTTACCTGGGGAAAAGGGTGGATTCTTATAAACCCGTTTTTATTAACTACCGCAAGCTGGAAGATCCGGTGGTTAACGGGGAAAAACTAAGGTTAACCACGCGGACTGTCCAGCGGATTATCGAAAAATATGTGCGTAAAGCACGATTGCCTGTTAAAGCGACGCCTCACGTACTTAGGCATTCATTCGCAACTGATCTTTTGATGAACGGGGCGGATTTAAGGTCCGTACAGGAAATGCTTGGGCATAAAAACGTTTCTACAACCCAGATATACACACATGTTACAAATACCCAGCTTAAAAATGTTCACAAGAGCTTTCATAGCGGGAATAAATAGCAAGATAGTTATTAGGGATTTTATTAAATGATTTGAAGTATCGGAGATTTTTATGGAACTTTTTTACCGGAGTAGTACATATAAAGCCCCCTCACTTTTCCAGAGCCATCTGTTTCTGTGTATCCTGGTGCGGCTCCGCAGTAGTGAGCGACGTCTGTGTCATTTGAGTTTTCCAACCATGCGTAGATGATGTAACCTTGGCCGGGCTGAACAGGTAACCCACAACTATCATCCATAGCATCTCTAAAATTATAGCGGTAGTAATAGTTTGCAGGATCATAATTGGGGTCTTGAGGCATTTGTTTTAAGTCACCCGAAGAAATGAGTGCTGAGGAAATTACGTTTATATCATCTGCCCAGCAATTGGCGGGTGAACATTGGGGATAAAAACTATTAACTGTGTAATAAGTTTCTAGAGCGGTGGCTATTTGGCCAATATCGTTTTTCCTCTGGGCATCCCGTGCCTGGCCCATTCGTTTCAGAGGATTAATTGCCACTATTACTGCTGCTGCCAAAATTCCAAGTAGTGCAATTACTATCAGAAGCT
>JACQIV010000007.1 GCA_016198325.1 Candidatus Curtissbacteria bacterium | reverse complement strand
TTTTCTTTATCCCGAAGATACATTCCCCGCAGGGATTTTGTACTGTAATAAAGTGTAAATAAAAAGATTACCGCCAAAAGTTGTGTGATACTAAATGCCGGATCAAAGAGGCCTACATTAAGAAAAGCACTCACGGCAAAATATTCAAAAACGGCAACCCCCAACAGTGAAATACCTACATCTGTTGCAACTGTCCATTTTTGCGCCGGGTTAGTAAGACCGGCAATTAATGCCAAAACCAAAACAAAAACGATTAGGATAAAAACATTAATTGGTAAAAAACTGCTAATTAACGGAGTTGTCAAAATCACCACAACCGCAGCAAGCATAAAAAGGACTCTGACCATGTCACCATAGTAATGCGATGTCAATTTTTCTTCTTTGGGAGTTAGTTTGTAAAACAAACCCTTCATACAGACATTATAAGCATAATCTGCTTGAAGCTTTCAAATAGGGATATTATTCAAAGTTAATACCTCAACGTCTTGGGGGAGAAACCGTACGGGGACTGTTATTATGTGGAAGTTGTTCCCTTCTCCGGGAGAAATATTCCTTAACATTTTGAACCCTAACCCTGCTAATTAACGTCTCTAAGTCTGGCACAGAGCTTTTTCTAACAGTTGAATGATCAAGGCCTTCTTTAGACTCAACCATCACACTAATCATAGATCCGCAAAATCCTTCAAGTCAAATAATTGGCTGTATAATACAAAAATGCTAAAAAGGACATTTTTAGTAACTGTAATAATTATATGTCTGGCAACTTTCGCATATTTCATTTATTACAAATCGGTTCGGCAAAAAATGCTTCAGGACATCCCTGTATTCGAGGTTCCCGAAGCCAAGGACTCCATTACGAATACTGATTCCCCCAAACTCGAAATCGTTGCGTCAAATTTAGAAGTCCCCTGGGCACTCGCTTTCCTTCCCGACGGTTCAATTTTAGTTACCGAACGTTCGGGGCAAATTAAGTTAATTTCAGACGGAAAAACAGAAACCGTTGCAAATATTAACGTAAAGCAAACAGGCGAAAGCGGGCTCCATGGAATAACAATTCATCTAAACTTTAACGAAAATAAATATGTTTACATCTACTACACATACTCGGGCAGCGGTGACGAGACTTTAAACAAAGTAGAAAGATATAAATTCGAAAATAATAAGTTCGTGGGCGCAAAAACAATTATCGATGGGATCCCGGGGGCAATTTTCCATGACGGCGGCAGGATAAAATTCGGCCCCGACAAGCTTCTATATATAACAACGGGCGACGCACAAAATCCCTCTCAAGCACAAGACAAAAAAACCCTAGGAGGTAAAATACTGCGCTTGACCGATGAAGGAGTTCCCGCACCGGGTAATCCCTTTAAAAATCAGGTTTATTCCTTTGGCCACCGCAACCCGCAGGGAATTACCTGGGATGACAAAGGCAATCTTTGGGAAACAGAACACGGACCTTCCGGGTCCTGGCCAAACTGCTGCCAAGATGAGGTCAATAAAATTGAAAAAGGCGCCAATTTCGGCTGGCCCGACAGTGTCGGTGACAAGATCCTTTCAGGTACAGTCGGACCCGTACTCCATTCCAAAAGAGATATTTGGGCACCGGCAGGCCTCGCCTACCTGGATGGGTCACTTTACTTTGGCGGACTTAGAGGAGCCGCTCTTTATGAATACAATACTCGCGAGAAAAAACTGGCCGAACATTTCAAGAACAAATTTGGAAGAATCCGCGAGGTTATTCTCGGCCAGGACAACATGCTCTACATCACCACTTCAAACCGTGACGGCCGAGGTTCACCAGAAAAAGACGATGACAAAATAATCAAGGTTAATCCGGCGTTGCTTTAAATTTCCGGCATCCTTTTGCTATAATCCCAATCCATGAAGAAAACTAGCCGATTGGTTAGTTTTTTTCGACCCGTATCGACTCGGATACGAGGAGTACCTGCCCCGTTAAAAACTAAAGCCGCAAAAATATATAAAAAAATCTACACTTCCATAAAGGCACGGCCGATTACGGCCTTTTTATTGTCATTGTTGCTTTTGCTATTAATAATTGCCGGCGGGAACTTTTTAACAAGACCGAAAAAAGAAGAGGCACCTAAAGTACCTCCAAAAAAAGTTGACGTATACACAATCGGCAAAACACCGACAATAAAAGTTGCGGCACAAATCCAAAAGGACGGCGTAGTCCAAATCGTTGCCCAGACTCCCGGCATTGTCCAGAAAATTTCGGTTACAGAAGGTGACAAGGTAAACAGGGGTTCAAATATTGCTTCGCTTTCCACAAACTACCAGGGCGGAAATGCAGCATCCCTTGCCCGCCAGCTCGCGCAAGTCCAGGCAGCAAATGTCAACGAGACTTTTGATACCCAAAAGGAAATCATCGCTAAACAAAGGGACATAGTAAATAAAGGCGCCGAAAATACCGACGAACTCAGAAAAATTTCGGTAGATTCCCTGAACGACACAAATTCACTTCTTAACCTGAACCAAAATATTGTCGATACCCTGAACGCCAACCTGAAAAATCTGGAAGAAAATAACGCAGGTGGAGTAAACGACCAGTTGATCTTAGCAACCAAACAGCAAGTTTCTTCTTTCCAGGCAGCCGTCAATCAGCTCTCATCGGCAAGCAGAAACCTAAGTTTTACAACAAGTACCGAAAAAGCGCCGACACAGCTTTCAAATTTAAGTAAGGATTTAACCTTAAAACAGCTCGAAGTCCAACAAAAGACTCTTGAGCTTTCAAAAAAAGTGGCCCAAATCCAGCTGAATATCGCCCGGGTTAATGAAGCTGTGATGTTTCCTGCTTCCCCGATTTCCGGTACTGTCCAAAAAATATTCGTGGATATCGGTCAGTCTGTTTCACCCGGAACCCCTATTGCATCAATTACCGGTTCGGGTAATGTTTCCGCAGTTGCCAGCGTCCCTTACTCTATTGCTGCAAATACCTCCAAAATCGATGAAAGCACGCTTCACTTTGCCAACAGGACAATTGCCGCCTTCCCGAGATTTGTAACAACCGAAGCAACCAATGGCCAGCTATACTCCATTATTTACGACGTAGACCAGGAGTTTCAAAGCGAGCTGACTAATCTTGAATATATAACTGTCGAAATTCCCATCGGCACCTCCGACACAAATTCTATAGTCCCTTTTATCCCAATAGACAGCGTCTTCCAAACACAGGACACCGCATTTATTTATGTTGTTAAAGACCTTAAAGCTTCAGCTAAAAATATCATCCTCGGGAATGTCCTTGGTGATCAGGTTGAAGTCAAAGAAGGGCTTGCTGACGGAGATTTGATCATATTAAACCGCAATATTATTGAGGGGGAACTCGTAAGCATTAAACAGTAAACATGTATGGTAAGAGATTTATTAGAAGGCCACCTAAAAAATTTAAGGTTCGATAAAAAGTTAAAAACCACTTTTATTGCCAAGTATCTGGCAAATCCCCGCCTGGTAATCTTGCTTCTTTTATTGGTAATTACGATCGGCATTTATTCTTTCTTAAACCTGCCCAAAAACCTAAATCCTCAGGTCAATATCCCAATTGTTTTTATCCAGACAATTCTGCCGGGAGCAAATCCCACGGATGTTGAACAACTCGTAACAAAACCACTGGAAGACCCGATACGGAGTCTGGCAAAAGTAAAGACCGTTGCCTCCACGTCCACAAATTCCGTTTCCGCAATCAGCATAGAATTTGAACCCTCGGTTGATGCGGAAAAAGCTAAACTTGATGTCCAAAACGCGGTTGATTCCGTCTCGTCCCTTCCCACCAACGCGCAAACCCCGAAAGTCCAAAAGCTTGACTTTGAAAACCAGCCGGTTTGGGCATTTCAGCTATCCGGAGAAACTGACGACGGCTCACTTTTTAAATTTGCAAAGCAACTACAAACAAAACTGGACGACTTGCCCCAAATCGACAAGGTCGACGTTAGCGGACTCGAAGAAACCGAGGTTGAAATAACCATAAAACACCAAACTCTTGCGTCCTACGGCCTGAATCCAATTCAAATTTCCCCGCTAATCACTTCGTCGCTTAAGGCTTTTCCTGCAGGTAGCATCAAGACGGAAAAAGGTACCTTTGCCTTAAGCATCGACCCTCAGGTTGTAAAAATAGCCGATATTAGAAACCTAAGGATAAACCTTGATGGTGCAAGTGTTGCCCTCGCAGATATTGCCCAGATTGACGAACACCCAAAGCCGGAGCAGAACAAATCATTCCTTAAATATCCCAACGAAAATACTAAGCGCTCCGTATCTTTTAGTATTTTTAAAACAGCCTCCACCAACATTGACCAGGCAGTTCAGGCATCAGAAAAACTTATTGAGGAAGAAAATACCAAAAATCCCCAGTTTAAAATATCAAGTACATTTAATACTGAAGATTTAATTAACGAACAATTTAATGAACTTTTGCGGGATTTTTCAATAACCATTTTTCTGGTAGTTTTAGTTCTTTTTATATTCTTGGGCGCAAGGCAGGCTTTAGTTTCTGCTCTTTCGGCACCTTTAAGCTTTTTAATTGCCTTCACTGTCATGAAGCAAGCAGGTATAACTATCAACTTCTTATCACTCTTTTCCTTGATTCTTTCGCTGGGACTTTTAGTTGACGATACGGTCGTTGTTATGTCCGCTATGACCTCGTACTTCCGGGTCGGCCGCTTTACCCCGCTCGAAACCGGGCTTTTGGTTTGGCGCGATTACTTGGCTCCAGTTTTTACAACCACCATAACAACCATCTGGGCATTTTTACCGCTTCTTTTGGCATCGGGCATCATAGGCCAGTTTATTAAGTCAATTCCGGTTGTTGTCTCAACGGCTCTTGCCGGATCGTTTTTTGTAAGCATTTTTATAACCCTTCCCCTGATAATTATTCTGCTTGAAGGAAACTATCCGCAAAGAGTGCGGATATTAATAAGGATTATTTCTTTTGCGGCAATTGTCGGCGCCTTCATTCTCTTGGTCCCCAAGAATAACAATATTCTCCTTCTGGAACTTTTGGCATTCTTCGTTTTTCTTTTTGTCGCAAACCTTGTCAGGACATCGCTTTTTGCAAGTACCGGCAAAACTCTTAACAAAATAAAAATTTACAAAAATACCAACTGGCCGAAAATCATTGATCACGGGTTATTTTCCTTTAGAATAATTGCCAATAAATACCAGAGGGTAATCGAATCAATTCTAGCTTCTCCGGTCTCCCGTGTCAGGGTCATTGTCGTAGTTGTTATACTTCTTGTTTTCTCACTTTTACTTGTCCCATTAGGGTTTGTCAAAAATGAGTTTTTCCCGAAAACCGACCAGGACATAATTTACATTTCAGTTGAACTTCCGGCAGGGGCAACCCTTGAGTCGTCCGAAAAAGAGGCAAAAGAATTGCTTAAAACCCTATCCGATACCAAAGAGCTTAAATTCGCCGGCGCTGATATCGGCAGAAGTTTCCAGTCGGGCTTTGGGATAAGCGCGGGGGGGCAAAATAACATCCTTTTAACTTTAAATCTGACAAGGCACAAAGATAGAAATTTTGCATCCTTCGATATCGCGGAAAATATACGCAAAAGATTTGCAAACTATACGGCAGGGACCTTAAATGTCCAGGAAGAAACTGGCGGTCCGCCAGCGGGCGCCGATGTCCAGATAAAAATACTTGGAGACGATTTGACCCAGCTAGACAGCTATACCGAAAAAACTGAAGAGTATTTAAAAACTTTGCCGGGTCTTGCAAATGTCAACAAAACAGTAAAAAGCGGGACGGGCAAGCTAACTTTTGTTCCCGATAAATCGGCACTTGTTCAAAACCAAATTAGCCTTGATCAGCTCGGACTATTTCTGAGACTTTACGCATCCGGTCTTTCCGTTGACAAAAACCAATTCGAAGGCGAAAACGAAAGTAAGGATATCACCATAAGGTTATCCTCGAAAACTGCCACAGTTCAGTCCTTGTATTCTTTAAATATTCCGACACAAAACGGAAACGTCCCACTGTCTGCGCTTGGCAAATTAACCCTGGAGCCGAATCCTACTTTAATTACAAGGGAAGACGGAAAAAGAACAATATCGGTTACTGCTTCTGTAATTAAAGGCCATAGTGTTCAAGAAGCCAATAAAAAACTTGAAACGTTTGTAGACTCCGAACTGAAACTCGCCGAAGGGTACAGCTGGAAAACCGGCGGCGTTAACAAAGAGAACCAGGAATCCGTAAACTCAATTCTTCAAGCAATGGGGCTTTCTTTTCTCTTAATCATCGTAACTATGGTCATCCAGTTCGCGTCCTTCAGGCGGGCAGGTGTGGTCATGATGGTCATTCCGCTTTCAATTTCGGGAGTTTTTATAATTTTTGCCCTAACACAAACACCTCTTTCATTCCCCGCGCTTGTCGGGCTTTTGGCGCTCTTTGGGATCGTTGTCAAAAATTCCATTCTGATGGTCGACAAAATAGTTAAAAACGAAAACGAGGGCTTAACCTATATCCGCGCAATCGGCGATGCAGCCGCTTCCCGGCTCGAACCTATTGCTTTAACTTCTTTTGCGGCAATTTTCGGCCTTATCCCAATTACCCTGTCCGATCCCCTGTGGCGTGGTCTTGGCGGGGCAATAATTGCCGGCCTTACTTTTTCCGGAACAATCATGCTGTTTTTCATTCCCGTCGTTTATTATTATCTTTTCAGGAAAAATCAATTTCTAAAGTTTAACACGCTACTATTGTCATTCCTGGACTTGTGCCCCAAGTGCGCGCTACAACCCGCACATATGGCCTCCAAGCGTCTCATACCCATTGATCCATCAACTTCTCAGTCTTAATATATTTATTTTCTAAAACTCTATCAAAACTTGGCCAGCCAGTCCCGCTGTCAAACTTCGTTGCCGAAGAAAACAATGGGGAGGCGCAAACTACACAATAATAAGTCCCCACCTGCTTATTGTGAGTGTATTTTCCTGAAAAAGGTGGCTCGGTTCCTCTTAAAAAACAAATATTATATTGTTCCGAAGCTAATTTGCTCTTGCGACGTTCGAGCTTCTTTTTATCCACTTTCACCAAAGTTTAATTAAATTTACGCAGATTTAGGTACTGGATGCAACGATTGTTTCACCTTTTGACGCTCACCAATCAAATAAATTCTGCGGTTATTGCTTAGTATATTATTTGCAACTTTAGCGGTCATTAAGTACTTTAAATATTCCGCCACCGATTTCGAAAATCCGGCTATTTGTGCCTCTGAGTATATCTCTCCGTGCGTTAGTCTCAAAAAAATAGCCAGTTCTTTCCGAAGCACTTCAACTGCATGCCCAAAATCCGTTTCCATAAAAATTGTTCTAAGATTTACCTGATCTATTTTTCCGGCTGATCTATTGCGAGCTTCAAAAAAATCACTTGCCAGCCCTTTAACATAAGAAGCTGCAGTAGAAAAGCTTCCCGCGTCAACTGGGTTCCTTTGCATATATTCCTGAAAAAAATCCACAACGAAGTTACGCCTATTCAAGCATAACTTCTGCCTTTCGGCGGGCGCTAAATCGTTCTCAACAGGTCTGACAGAAACAACAGTTAAATCGGGACGCGCAAAACCGCTTCCCCTTTCTCTCCCCACGCCTAAATTATATTCCCTTTGTGCAAATTTCAAAATAAGTGTAAAGTAAAAATATGATCAATACCCTTGCCAATCTGATACTTTCCGCAATTGCTCTTTTGGTTGTAGCCTATGTTGTCCCGGGATTTCATGTCGCTTCCTTTACCACAGCAATAGTAGTTGCGCTAATACTTGGGGTTATTAATGCCTTCGCAAAACCTATACTTTTGATACTGACTTTACCGATAACAATTATTACACTGGGGTTCTTCACTTTTATCCTAAACGCTGTAATTCTTCTTTTAATCTCCCGTTTCGTTCCGGGTTTTACGATAGACGGCTTTGTACCCGCATTAATTGGAGCAGTCGTTCTGTGGTTGATTGGCCTGCTTATTCATTTTGTTGTTTTTCCCGTAAAAGCACTTTAAGCTTGATTTTAAGTGAGCTCCTGATATAATTTGCTACAGTTCCCCTGCCTTTTGTAATTCTTGCCCCGGGATTTAGAAATGAACAGAACTAACATCATCGCAATAGTAGTATTAATTGCACTTATCCTCATTGGAACAGGTAGTTATCTGGTTTGGCAGAATCAGAAAAGACTGGAAGAAGTAAACATTGAACCAGCTAGTCTGCCAACCCCAACAACCAACTTTCCAGCTTCAACCCCTTCCGCTTCCGCACAAAACGGGACAAGCATTAATAGGCAACCGGATGCCGGAACCGGCAATAAAGTTATCAAAAAACTAGGGATCACCATAATCGAACCTCAAGAAGGCTCTTTTGCGTCTTCTCCACTTATAATTAGAGGATACGCAAACGTTTTTGGGGGGCTTGTCCAGCTTAAACTAAAAGACACAAGCGGTGAAACGCTGGGTACAACAACTGCAATGGGCTGTACGGGCGAAGAAGCATGCCCTTTTGAAGTTCCGCTTATCTTTTCAAAATCGCAAACAGCATCCGGGACACTTGAAACCTTTAGTAATTCCGCAAAAGACGGCTCAGTTGAAAACCTGGTCACAGTCCCCGTAACCTTCTGACAACTGACAACTGACAACTGACAACTGTATACTAACTCTATGGCTCAAGCCGGAGACATAGAGAAGGTTAAGTCACTCTCTGCTATCTTCGTAATCTTCGGAGCAACGGGCGACCTTTCCCGTAAAAAAATCTTCCCTTCATTTTTCGAACTCACAAAAGCAAACATGCTGCCAAAAAATTTCCGGATCCTTGGGGCAGCCAGAAGTAAACTAGCCCGCAAGGAGTTTATTGACCTGGTCCGCGAATCCATTACAACCGACGATACGACTGCCTGGAAAAAATTTGAATCGAAAGTTGACTACATCACAGCAGACGTTGCCGAAGATGTAAATTTGGATAAAGTCGGCAAATACATCGACAATTATGAGAATGAGATTGAAAACTGCCCGCAAAGGGTTTTTTATATGGCAATTGCCAATACAATCTACGAGAAGGCATTTGAAAACCTGGGAATGCATGAATTAAATAAAGGATGCAAAATTCATGATTGCAAGGCACGCATCGTTGTCGAAAAACCGTTTGGACAAAATCTGGAAACGGCAATCCGCCTCGACGAAGTCCTTAACAAATATTTTACAGAAGAACAAATCTACAGAATAGACCATTTCTTGGGAAAAGAAACTGTCCAGAATATTTTTGCCTTGCGGTTTGCAAACGAAATTTTTGAACCGATTTGGAATAACCACTATATAGATCATGTCCAAATAACGGCAGCGGAATTTGGTGGCATCGAAAGACGCGGTGCCTTCTACGATCAAACAGGCGCTCTTAGGGATTTTGTCCAAAACCACTTATTACAACTCCTAACTTTAGTTGCGATGGAAGTTCCGGAAAAGTTTAACCGTGAAAGCATCAGAAAAAGAAAAATCGAAGTTCTTGAAAGCTTAAGGCCTATGGACGAGGAAGAAATAAAAACGTCAACTGTCCGTGGACAATACGAAGGTTATCTTACGGAGGACAACGTCGCAACTTCATCAAAAACAGAGACCTACGCACTCTTAAAACTTTTTATTGAAAATAAAAGATGGCAAGGTGTACCCTTTTACATAAGAACCGGCAAAAGACTGACCGGTAAGGTCACTTCTATAATCCTTTCTTTCAAAGAAAAAACTCACAAGTTATTTGAAAATTTCTGGGAACAGCCAATGCCCAACCATATCACTATCCAGATTGACCCGACCGAAGGAATCGGTATTAGACTTATTGCCAAAAAACCTGGTGTTGGTACTCAGCTTGAACCGGTTGACATGGAATTCTGTTATAAAACCTCCTTCGATATCCCAAACCCAAACGCTTATGAGCGGTTGCTTCTTGATATTATCGCCGGCGACCAAACGCTGTTTTTGGGGCCGATTAGAGCTTCCTGGAAATTCATCGACCCCATCCGGAATGTATGGGACAACGGTAAACCGGAACTGGCAGTTTATAAACAAGGTTCGTGGGGACCGGAAGAAGCAAATAAACTAATTAAACGCGACGGCCGCGAGTGGCTCGCGCCGCTTCTGACTATTTGCAAAATTTAACAATCGATTACCCTTCTTGCTTCTATCACTTTCGGCAACCACTCACCTGCTTCACATAAAATCTCCAAGATCCGTGTGTCATGTAGTCCGCTCATACCAACAGCAAACTCTTCGCAAACCGCTTCGTATTTTCCATCGGACATAAAATTGCCCATAGCAAAAGGCGATAAATTTATGTTACTTGTAAGCGCAATGCCGACCCTATTTTCTAAATGATGATCCGGTGCTATTACTAAACCAAAGTGTTTACTTATTTGCTCTTGATTTTCTGGATCTTCAAAAACAAATGCAACCGAGATATTGTCCTCTGAATCTGCCCCAAGTGTACGAAATACTTCCCTTACATATCGCGGCGCATGTAATTTCTCTTTCCGGGTAAGGTTAAAATCTACACGCATTTCTCTATCTCCCATTGTTAACCTGTTTATAGTTAGCGTTTCCTGCGGAACGCCATAACGGGAAACTCTAACTCCCTCACGCTCCGCTTCCAACAGTTTGGCCATTTTAAAATGCAAATTTGTTTCCGAAATACCAAGTCGCGTAAGAAGCAATTGCCTCTGTTCAAAATGAGGACTTGTTGAAGATACGATCCTCTCTACAAGAGACATAGGATATTTCCAGCATGCTACCGTGAAAATTCTTTGTCAAGCTACGTTCAGTTCACATTAACGTAGCGCAGACCCTGAGTGAAACTATAGTCCTGAGTAAATCGAAGGGTCGAAGGGTCAAGAAGATTTCTTTTTAATTTCATGCCCGCCGAAGGCGTTGCGGAGAGCTGCAACCATTCTGGCGGCAAAGCTGGAGGAAATTTTCTTGTCTTGCTGAGACCTTGTGCGGAAATCCAAAGAAGCTTCGATAATTTCAACCGGAACACCCAATTTTTTCCCCTCTTCAACTGTCCAAAGACCTTCTCCCGAAGCACCTATTTCCCCTTCTAGTTTTTCAAGTTTTGGATCAGCTTCAAGCGACTCAACCGTTCTTTCCATCATAAATCCGGAAACAAGCGTCCCTTTTTGATAAAGTCTGGCAACCTTTACTAAGTCCAGATTGTACGGCGATTTCTCGAGTATACCAAACCCTTCGCCAATCGACTGCATAATTCCGTATTCGATTCCGTTATGGACCATCTTTACAAAATGCCCCGCACCGCCCTCGCCAAAATAATCGTGACCCCCGTTTGGTTTGGCGAGCGAATCTAATAGGGGTTTAACCCCTAAATAGGCCTCTCTATTACCGCCCACCATTAACGGGTATCCTTCTTTTGCCGCAATGATCCCTCCGCTTACCCCAATCCCCAAAAATTTAATCCCTTTATTCTTAAATGATTCATACCGTCTCTGCGTATCGGAATATTTAGAGTTTCCTCCGTCAATAACGATATCCCCTTGATCAACGTACTTCCCAACCTCAGTCAATATTTCCTCCGTCGCCTCTCCCGCCGGTAGCATCGACCAAATAACCCGAGGTTTTTCCAGCTTACTTACTAAGTCCTTCACCTCCTTTGCCTCATCAAAGTTCTTGTTGTAAGGCAAATTTGAAATTTGAAATTTGAAATTTGAAATTTTGTCTGGACTTCTATTCCAGACAATGACCTCATGCCCCTCACCAACAAGTTTTGCAACCATCCTATTACCCATCTTTCCGAGACCGATAAAACCCAACTTCATTTTTTTATTTCTATATTGCCTGATCCGTAATTAAATAACTTTTGATGCTTGTCTTTCTGTAGAAAATCGCAGGGAAAGAATTTATATCGTTTTCCGCATCGTTTAAAACCCGCCTGATTGCCTCTGCCTTTTTTTCTCCGAAGGAAAGAATAACAAATGTCGTGAATTGCGAAAGCGCATTCATTGTCATAGTTATTCTTTCTCCAAATTCGTTAGCAACATGTTCGTAAATAACATTGTCCTTTGCATGAAGAGCGATACTATGCGGAAAAATCCCAGCAGTATGGTCATCCACACCAATTCCTACAACTCCAACCCGCTCCGGAAAACGCAAAAAGAGTGACGAAAAAATTAAGTTGTAATTTCTAGCAGTGTTTTCGATGGTATCACCGTGTAATACTTTGTAAAACTCTACACCCGATTTTTCAAAATAATTTATAACTCCCTGATTTTTTAACATTAGTTCGTTACTGTGCAGGTGAAACTGTTCACCAAATCTTTCATCGCCGATACATGCTGCTTTTATCCGCAAGTCGTTTGGTTCAACAATCATTGTTGTGTAATTTGTATAAATCCCCCCACACATAACCAAAAGGGAATTTTTATGCAGATGAAGTTTTAAAATGTCATGCGCGCGCACATTGCCTTCCTGGTGTCCGCTGACTTTAATAAGTTCTATCATTTTTTAATCCTCCACTTCGGACCCTTAGCAGTATCTTCAACTTCCACCCCCATTTCCAAAAGTTCTTTACGTAACTTATCCGACTCTTCAAACTCGCTTTGTTTCCTTAGTTCCTCCCGTTTTTCAATGAGTTCCTTTGTGCCTTTTGGTAATTCGATTTTTTTGAGGTCTGGAAAACCCAGCCCTAAAACTTCATCCATTTTCAGAATTGATTGATGCTTGGCAGATGCCGGGTAATCACTTTTTACCATTTCCCACATTACTGCCAAAGCCTGTGGCATATTTAAATCATCACATATTGCTTCTTTAAACTTACCTTCAAATTCTGCACAACCAATTTTTGGAACTTCCCAATTTGATATTTCCCCCCGTAAATTATTCAAAGCATTTTGTGCCGCCTTCAAAGATTCCCAGGTGAAATTCAGCTTCGAGCGATAGTGTGCAGACAAAAACAGATAGCGAAGCGCGAGCGGATCAATCCCCTTTTTTTTAATATCGGCAGGTGTATATACATTTCCTAGCCTTTTTGCCATTTTCTCTCCTTCTACCAAAAGGTGCTCACCTTCCATCCAGTAATTTACAAACTTCTTTCCTGTTGCCGCTTCACTCTGGGCAATTTCGTTTTCGTGATGAGGAAACAGTAAATCCACGCCGCCCGTGTGGATATCAATTGTCCGAAAATTCTCTAATTTTCGCCCTGAGATTATCGAAGGGTCTCCCAGTTCCGCAATCGACATCGCCGAACATTCTATATGCCACCCCGGTCTACCAGCCCCAAATGGCGCATCCCAACTCGGCTCCCTCAGGGACTTGCCCTCCGAAGCTTTATGCGAAGGAGGGAATTTCCACAAAGCAAAATCCGTCCACGATTCTTTGTCGTATTCGTCGGAATCAACCCTTGCTCCCCTTTTTAAATTTTTCCTGTCAAGTCCGGATAACTTTCCGTAACCTGGGAATTTCTCAACCGAAAAATATATTCCATCTTCCCCCTTATAGGCAATACCCTTATTCAAAAGTTTTTGGATTAAGTCAACCATCGAATCAATTGACTCTGTTGCCCGCGGATAAATATCCGCCGGTAGAATATTTAATTTGGAAAGATCAGCAAAAAATGCTTTAGCGTACTTTTCCGTAAATTCTTGAATCGGAATTTTCTTCTCGTTTGCCTTAATGATAATTTTGTCATCGATATCCGTTAAATTCATCACGTGCTTAACCTCATAGTCGTTAAAAGTTAAAACACGCTTCAGAATGTCCTCAAAAACAAATGTCCGCCAGTTACCGATGTGGACATAGTCATAAACCGTGGGTCCACAGGTATAAAGATTAACTGTTTTACCGATCGGCTTAAACTCTTCAATTTGTCGCGAAAGAAAATTATAAAGTTTCATTTTCTAAAAAAGCCTGGCATTCCCCGGCTCTCTGGTCAATATATCTTGTAAATATATCATTTGCGTTATTTAAACTTTTACTTCTAACTTCTGCTAGCCTCTCCAATAATTTTATCGCCAAAAACTGCTCGAGCAGCCCTACGTTATTTTCGCTATAAATCCTGTAAACTACTTCATCATACTCGTGCCTTGTTGAACCCCAGTCCCTAATATACGGAAGGCGCGATTTCCTGAAGATAAAATCGACTATCAACCTGGCAGTTCTGCCATTTCCATCCTCAAAGGGATGTATTTTAATAAATTCTTTATGCGCCCACGCTGAAAGTTCCACCACCTCGCTGATTTGTGCTTCCGAATCCATTGTTGAAGTTTTATCTTCGAGCATTGCGGCAAATTCATTAAACTCTTCTGAAAGAAAATGAACGTCTACGGGTTCAAAAGCTGCCAATTTAACTTCCCCGTTTATTCTCCCCCTTACTACCACCGGGACATTTCTCAAAACCCCGGTTTTCTCCGGATTAAAGGGGTCGTTCATCACAATTTTATGGACCTTCAGTAAATCCTCTCTTCCCAAACCGCCGTCTAGGGCTCCTCTTGCCTTCTGTTGAATAAAGTGCATTGCCTGATGCATCCCGTCGATTTCTCTTTCCCAGGGATCTTTTTCCGCAGATTTAAGAAATGCGTTTCTCTCTTGGGGATCGTATAGGGTGATTTGGGTTTCTGGGCTTTCTTCGGCCATGGACTTTCTTTAGTTCTTCCTGAACTTGCTTCCTGGAGGGATGGGTCTTACCGTCGATCGTCAAATATTCATAAATACGATCGCCCCAAACCCCCACGTCTCGATCCAGTTCGTCGAGAGAATGGTTTATTTCCTCGCTTTTATTTTTTCTCTCCTGGTCCAAATTACCCTTTCAACGCTACATAATTTTAACATGCTAGGTCTAATATTGAAGCACATAAGCTAAAAATAACTTATACTTATCTGCTACCGTAAAAACTATTCCGCTCCAAAATTCTTAATTTCCGCTCTCGTCTTGGCAACCGCAGGATTTACAAAATCCTGTTTTTTTTGCTCCAAAGCCTGCGTATCTATTTGTTTTTTTTGCTGCTCCTTTTGAAGCACTTCTTGTCTTCTTGCTTCTTCCTCCCGCTTACGCCTTGCGGCATGCTCTTCGTATATCTTGGCAATTTTCAACTTTACGGCTTCCGCTTCCCTTTTAGAAAATTCATCATCCGCCTTTGCCATTTCACCGACACTTTGCACCTTACCAGAAACCTGGCTGGTTGTACCCTTTGCAAGCTTTGAAAGCTCTCCGGACAGTGAGTACTGGTATTTTGAGTGTTTGTTTGAATCAACCGGTTGCCCGCCGGAATGTTTTGATCCGGTTATCTGGGAAATTATCGATTTACCGAAGTTTGCTGCCTCGTCTTTCGCGGAAAGGTCACCTATAGTAGTAGTTGAATCGGAAGACCCCCCGGTTATTTGTGAAGTTAAACTTTTACCGAAGCCGGTGAGGCCGGAAAGAGGAGACTTATCGAGGGGATCCTGAACAACTGGTTGGCTTCCAGTAACCTGGCCTGTAGCGGAACCGCCAAACTTCTTCGCTTCGTCGGCAACCACAGACGCAGCTTCCCCTATTACGTCACCAATTGCTGACAATATTCCACCGGGATCGTCCACTAATCCATTGTATCGGAATAGTTCGGAAGGAGGCAAAAGGGACAAATGAATCAAAAGGGTCAAAAGTTTAAAAACCGGGTCGGACCATGTAACTCGTATTCCTTTGAACCGTTTGTTCCCTTTGTACCCTTTGAACCTTCTTAATAATCTTTTCGTCCTTCGAATGCGCGCCTTACCGTAATTTCGTCCGCGTATTCAATTTCCGCACCGATTGGAATTCCCCTGGCAATTCTGGAGACTCTAATCCCCAGTGGCTTAATAAGCCTCTGAATATACATAGCTGTTGCTTCGCCTTCCATCGAAGGGTTGGTTGCAAGGATAATCTCTTTTATCCTATTTTCCTTCAACCTGTTTAAAAGCTCGCCAATTCTTAAATCTTCCGGTCCAACGTTATCTAGAGGAGCAATTACTCCATGCAAAACGTGGTAAAGTCCCTTAAAGCTACCTGACTTTTCAATAGACCAGACATCCAAAGGATCCTCCACCACACATAGCATTGTTTTATCTCGGTCGACATCGTCACAAAGGTCGCACGGGCTTGTCTCGCATATATTCTGGCAAACAGTACATATTTTAGTTTTTGTTCTTAGTTCGCTGGCTGCCTCCGCAAGTTTTTGGGAAAGTTCGTCCGGTGCATGGAGAAGATAATACGTAAGCCTGGCAGCCGTTTTGGGGCCAATACCGGGCAACGCCTCAAAAGCTTCAATAAGGGAAGCAATGGATTTGGGAACTTTCACGCTTCAAAAGTATATCAGAAAGGAATTTATCTTCGGAAACTAGACAACGAGTGTAGAGCCGTAAACATAGTTTTTAGGAATACCCGGTTTCCTAAAAACCAAGACTAATGTATTGCGAGGCATTCTATCCTCTAAAGTTAAGTCTTTTTCCTTCATCGTTTTCTGTAAGGCATATCCCTGGATCTCGCATGCTTGGGCCGGTTCAATTACTGGAGTTATGAAATCGATCCATTCCTTGTCATATCTGATCAAATCGTAACTTTCAACATTGCAAGGCATAGTTTCGTTCGACTTATGTTCAATCTCAAAACCGGCTCCTATTATTTCTTGAATCAATCCGTTACTATCCAATAGCGATAACTTTTCCGTCTTTTTTCTCGCCCTAAATTCGGCAAAAACTTCATCGCTGAGTACTTCCTTAGCTCTCCGTGCAATTTGCATCATCCATGCCTGGAAAAAATACGCGACGCGATTTGCGTGTAGTTCCTCCGGGATCCAGTCTGTAATAAAAGTGGTACTTACAATCCCCACTGATCCTATAGGTGACGCGTCGAAAAGTCTTTTCCACATTTCAACCCGGTCTCCCTTCGGAATCAAGTGAACCATATTAATAAGACTACTCACATCTGCTTCAATTAGTCCCGCTGAAGAAACTGCTGCGCTTTTTATGATCACTAATTCATCGACTTCTTTTACAATTTCCTGTCTTACGGTATGAGGTATGTAATTATATGGTTCGGAGATAATTACCCGCATGCCTTCTTTGACATCAGCCGGAATCATCGAAAGAATATAACGTGCCGAAGCACCTGTGCCTCCTCCAATATCGTGGTAGATTGCATTCGGCCTAATATTATTTAAATAACTCTTTCGCCTTACAATCTCTAGTGGAACTAAACCAACCGGAAGACCAGTTGACACATCAATCTGTTCTGAAAACTTATACGAAAGATCCGGAGTTTGGGCAACTCTGTCTGCCTCGATCGTCATTTAATTTTTCAACTACTTCCGCCACCGCCGCCGAACATGGATTTCAAGCCATCCATGCCCATCATTCCCTGCATTTTCTTGGCTGCTTGCTTTTGTGATTCCTTGACTCCTTCGTTAACCGCCTCAACAATGTCCTCACCGGATTTTCCTTCGCTATCTATCGAAATAAACCTTTGGGCAAGTGTCAACTTAACTCTGACTCCCCTCTTTTCAACTTCTATGGTTTCCTCGTCTAAGGCTTTTTGGATGCGCATAGCATCGTCACGCATTTTCTTGAGTTCCTTTAGTTGCTGAAGCTTATCAAACATAATTAGGCTACTTTGCTTATCAGGACTTCAGGTTATCAGGTAAAATGGCAAAAATCAAGAAGCTTCAAAAAAACAGCTTAAGGTTATATAATAACCATACTTGGCAACCTGATTACCCGGTAGCCTACCTTCCCGCTAATGAACATCTCAATCACCGGTCTGCATTTGGAATCGGACCCTAAAACAAAAGAGTACGCCGATAAAAAAACCAAGAAACTCCTGAAATACCATCCAAAGATTGAAAGTATCAGTGTAAGGTTGCTATCCGAAAAAAACCACCGCAGCGAAAACCATGATTACTACTGTGAGCTGACCGTCCACATTCCGGGTAAAGTGCTTGAGATTGTTGACACCCAAAGAACAATTCTGGCTGCAATCGACAAAGCTGTTGACAGAATGAAAACGGCACTTGTACGCGCTCATGAAAAACAAATCTCCAAAGACCACAAGCGCGGGGTTTTGAGAAAATTTCTTTCTCGGTTCGGCAGGTAGTTACCCAAACGAGGACTGTCCTCGTGTCATCGCACTTAACTTAAAAGTCTACGGAATTTTTCTTAACAATTGTAGATTTTGCACGGGACTTCTTATAAGGTTTAAGACGGACAATTTTTGTCTTGGTAAGGCCGACACCATCCAGTTCTCTCCTTACTTCTTCCTCAGCCGCCCACTGATCGTATCCAAGACAAATAACATCCGGTGACAAACCCCGAATCGCGCCATAGAAATCGTCCTCGGCTCCCAAAACCGCCTTATCGACAATTGCCAGTTCATTTACCAATTCGAGCCTTTCGGCTTGACTAAAAAGCGGAGCTTTACCCTTAAAAGATTCGACATTCTTATTCGTCCCCACGGAAACAATAAGATAATCACCAAATTTCTTGGCCTGCCTGAAGAAATCTAAATGGCCAATATGAAGCCCGTCAAACGCCCCAAAAACCAATACTTTTCGCATATAGTTAATCGTTCATTGTTGATCGGAAGAAAAACCCAATAAACGATACACGATAAACAATAAACAACCGCTAGAAGCTTCCTTCCAGGATATGCTCTTCCGGTTTCTGGTCCTTAACCCTTTCCAGGGTAATCCAGATATCGTCGTAACTTGAGTACTTGTCGCTTGTGCGGACACCCAGACTCCAAGAGGTTTTAGAACCCTTCAGGTAGTCAATAAGTACCGGACCGTTTGCACCAACCAGCCAGACGGCATATTGCTGTCCTACCGGGTCGGATATATTGGCACTAACATCCAAAACATATATTCCGCCTCCAAACGCACGGCTGGCTGTTGCAGAAGCAAGGGCAATGTCACCCTTAACTCTCCTCAAAGTAATTTTCTGCGGCTTTAGGTCTACCCCTTCTCCACTTACACCATCAATACTAACCTTAACAGGGGTTAAACCCCTCGGGGCCTCGGCAAGTTTTACAGAAGACGAGGAACCAGCAACAAAACTGAGCTTGTCTTTTGCGACGTAAAAAACCGCTATCAAAACAAAAATTAGTAAAAGGGCTTTTATTAAAGCAGGGGGGACCTTCCTGGGTTTTGAAGTACGAAACTCCTGTTTTCCCAAATCCCGCATAGAAAAAAGCTTACCATATCATCTTAGGGTAAAGCCAGCCTTGGGTAAAGCAAAATTATTGTTAACTTTTCTTCTTTTTCTTCTCAGTTTCCGGTTTTCTATGACCATACCGTATATAACCGGAATTAATAAAACAAGCGGAAAAGAAAACCAGTTTCTCATATCCTGTGAATATAAAACTGCATTTTTATAATATGGGCCGATTATTTGCAAAACATCCAAAATTAAAAGGACAAAAAACCAAAATATTGCTAAGTTAAGGCCGACTTCAAGCGTCCCTTTAACTTTTCTGAAATAATAAGAAGTTGTCGCAAATACTAAAAAGGGAAGAACAATATAAAACCACGGAAAAACAAAAAACGCAGCACTTATAAATGTCAGAATCCAAATAACGACACAATACCAAGCCGCCCTCCAAACAAATACAGATCTTACTTTTTTAGTTTTTTGGTGATTAAAATTCTTCATTTAAAATTGAAATTAATATTTCGCCTGGTCTTTTAAAGTCTTGTTAATGAGGAGATCTTTCCGGATGAAAC